>NZ_AQPL01000070.1:0-7948 GCF_000395345.1 Cupriavidus sp. WS
GCCGGCCACCTCCTGCGCGCCGGATACCCGCTGTGCGCATATGGCAGGAAGGGCCTGCCGGCGGCCCTGCTGGCGGACGGCCTTGCCCCCTGCGACTCCAGCGAGGCGGTCGCGCGGCAGTCCGACATCGTGCTGCTGATGCTGCCCGACACGCCCGACGTGGAAACCGTGCTGTGGGGCGAGCGCGGCGTGGCGGCGGGACTGGCGCCCGGCAAGCTCGTGATCGACATGAGCACCATCTCGCCGGTGGCGACGCGGCGCTTCGCCGAAGCGGTGCAGGCGCTCGGCTGCGACTATCTCGATGCGCCGGTCTCGGGCGGCGAGGTCGGCGCAAAGGCGGCCAGCCTGACCTTCATGGCGGGCGGATCGCCCGCGGCGTTCGCGCGCGCCAGGCCGTTGTTCGAGCGCATGGGCAAGAACATCAACCTCGTGGGCGGCCCCGGCGCCGGGCAGGTCTGCAAGGCCGCGAACCAGATGATCGTGGCGCTGAACATCGCCGCCGTCGCCGAAGCGCTGGTCTTCGCGGCCGGCGCCGGCGCCGACCCAGCGACGGTGCGCCAGGCGCTGCTGGGCGGCTTTGCCGCCTCGCGCGTGCTGGAGGTGCACGGCGAGCGCATGGTCAGCCGCGCCTTCGATCCGGGCTTTCGCATCGACCTGCACCGCAAGGACCTCTCCATCGCCCTGGACGCCGCCCGCGGCCTCGGCGTGGCATTGCCCCAGACCGCCGGCGTGATGCAGCTCATGTCCACGGCCAAGGCGCTCGGCCTGGGCGACCAGGACCACGCCGCGCTGGTGCAGGCCGTGGAGCTTCTCTCGCAGCGGTCCCTCCCGCAGGCGGCCTAGCAATCGAAGACGGAGAAGACCTGTCCATGCATGCCACCCATCAGATCAAGGTCGCGCGGATTCGCACCGAAGCGACCGGCATCGTCAGCCTCGAACTCGTGCCGGTGGACGCCGCGCGGCCGCTGCCCCCGGCGGACAGCGGCTCGCACGTCGACCTGCTGCTCGCCGACGGCCTGCACCGCAGCTACTCCCTGTATCGCCCGTCCGACGGCTCCGCCTACGGCATCGCGGTACAGCGGGAAGCCGCCGGCCGCGGCGGCTCGCGCCACGTGCACGACCGCATCCGGGAAGGCGACGAACTGACCATCAGCGCGCCGCGCAACCACTTCGCCCTGCGCGCCGGCAACGGCAACAGCGTGCTGGTGGCCGGCGGCATCGGCATCACCCCCATCTACGCCATGCTCCAGGCCCTGGCCGCGCGCGGCGAGCAGGTCCGGCTCATCTACTGCGCCAGATCCCGCGAGCATGCCGCGTTCCTCCGGGAAATCGAGGCGCTCGGCAAGGCGAAGGCCGCGCGGGTGGAAGCCTGCTTCGACGACGCCGCCGGCCCGCCGGACCTGCGCAAGCTGCTCGCCGGCGGCGACCCGGACGCCAACTACTATTGCTGCGGCCCCGCCGGCATGCTGGACGCCTTCGAGAAAGCATGCTCGGCGCTCGGCTACAAGAACAGCTTCATCGAACGGTTCGGCGCGGAAACGCCGAGCCCCGCGGCCCAGGACGCGGACTATGAAGTCGAACTGGCCCGCTCGGGGCGCCACCTGACCGTGCACGCCGGCCAGTCGCTGCTCGACGTGCTGCTGAAGGCCGGCATCGACGTCGCCTACAGCTGCCAGGAAGGCGCGTGCGGCTCCTGCGAGACCGCCGTGCTGGCCGGCGACATCGACCACCGGGATTGCCTGCTGTCCGCCGAGGAGCGCGCCGCGGGCAACACCATGCTGGTGTGCGTGTCCGGCTGCCGGTCGGCCAGGCTGGTGCTGGATCTTTGAGTCTGGATTTCCGGGCGGGGCTGGCGGGGTTGCGGTTGATGCAGGTGCCGGAGCCAGGCTGTGGCGCCTGTGTCTTCCGCGAGCGGTTGGACCTGCGGTTCGCCGGCAGCGTGGGGGCATGGGAACCGATGGCGCGCGTTGTCCGGCATGGCGTGGCACAGCGGCAACATTCTTCATCGAGCGCGCTCCGACCGGATCCATGTTCCTCTTTATTTTGTGTACGATTCTCCGAACATGCGTGTGGGACGATTCACAAGACACAGGTAAACAGCCGATAGTGGCGACACCTTTCTGGACGCCATGGATATGGACACGACACCCCCGACGCCGCCGCTGCCAATGACCCGGGCCGGCATCACCGCCGCGCTCGCCGCCATCGCCGGTCGCTTCACGCCGATCGACGGCGAACACCAGATGGCCGCGATTCCATCACTGAGATTCTTCCGCTATTCGGCGCCGAGCAAGGAGGAAGCATCCTTCAGCAAGGTGGCGCTGATCTTCGCCGCACAGGGCGCCAAGACCGTCATCGCCGGCGACGCTTCTTATCACTACGACACGGAGCACTACCTGCTCACGTCGATCGATATGCCGGTCATCGGCAAGGTAGAACAGGCCAGCCGCGAGCATCCCTATCTCTGTTTCAATTTCGAGATCGACCTGCGGCAGGTCGCCGATCTGGTCGCGGCGCACGAATTGCCGCCGCCGGACGAATCGTCGACCGGATTGGGCATCAGCGCAGGAGAGCTGTCGCTGGACCTGCTTGAGGCGGCCTACCGGCTGACGCGGCTGCTTGACACACCCAAGCACATCCCGGTGCTGGCGCCCTTGATCGAACAGGAGATCATCTATCGCCTGCTGATGAGCAGCCAGGGCCTGCGCCTCAGGCAAGCCCTGGTGGCGGACAGCCGTGCATTCAAGATTACCCGCGCGGTCGAATGGATCAAGGCCCATTACGAGATGCCCATGCGCATCGACGAACTTGCCCGGCACGTCAACATGAGCGTTTCCTCGCTGCACCAGCATTTCAAGGACGCTACCGGACTGAGCCCGCTGCAATACCAGAAACGCCTGCGCCTGTTCGAGGCACGTCGCCTGTTGCTGAAGCGCGCGAGCGACGTGGGCATCGTCGCCTCGACCGTTGGCTACGATAACCTGTCGCAATTCCACCGCGAATACAAGCGCCTGTTCGGAGCACCGCCGATCCAGGATGCCGTGCGGTTGCGCACCGACTCGGCCTAGCCGCGCCACCCGGAGCCGCGGGGCCAGTTCGCTGGCGCAGCATCACAACAACGATGGCGGAAATTCACTGCGCGCGTGGAAAACAACCAGGCCAGTGCTAGGCGTGAGGCGTGAGACGCCATAGCCGTGCGCGTCGGCGGCTCACACCTTTATGACGACCTTGCCGAAGGGACCGCGCGCGAGATGCTCGAACGCTTCGCGCGCCTGCCCGAACGGGTAGACATGATCGATGACGGGGCGAATGCGGTGCTCGTCCAGGAACGGATTCATGCGGTCGAACGAGGAACGCGGCGCGACCGCGATGCCTCGCAAGGTGGTCTGGCGAAAGATCAGGGGCATCAGATTCAATTGCGTCGTCTGGCCGGCGAGAAAGCCGATCTGAGCAATACGACCGGCCGCCTTGGTGGCTGCGACCGATTGATTGATGCCTTCGCCCCCTGCCACATCGAGAGTAAGGTCCACGCCCTTGCCGTCCGTGAGCGCCAGCACCTCGGTTTCCCAGTTCGGCGTCTTGCGATAGTTGACGCCGGCGGAAGCGCCGAGCTCCATTGCGGCCTGCAGGTTTTCGTCCCGGCTGGAGGTCGCAATCACCTTGGCCCCCATGGCGCGAGCCATCTGGACGGCGAAAATCGAAACGCCGCCGGTACCCTGAACCAGAACACTCTGGCCCGACTGGATTTGACCGAAGTCCACCAGCGAGTACCAGGCGGTCAATGCGGCGATCGGGAGCGTCGATGCCTCCTCATCGGACATCGAACCGGGCGCCCGAACCGCGCCTTGCTCATGAATGATCATGTACTCGGCCAGCCCGCCGGGTAGCGGCGAGCCGACGCAGTAGGCCGGTTCGTCCGGACCGGGAGCGCCATCGAGCCAGCGGGAGTACAGGTGCGAATTGACGCGGTCACCGACCTGGAAACGCGTCACGCCCTCGCCCACCGCCACGACCGTTCCTGCGGCGTCGCTGACCGGGATCAGGTCCCGTGGAACCAGATGCGGCTCGTAGATGCCATCGACGATGGCCTTGTCGCGGAAGTTCAGTGACACCGCACCCACCTTGACCAGCAGTTCGCCAGCCTTGGGTCGAGGGGTTTCTGTTTCACCGAGGACGAGGTTGTTGAGGCCGAAGCCCTTCAGTTGCCATGCTTTCATTTTGCTACTCCTGGTGGAAGGTTCGGTTACGCAGCGGGTGTAGCCCGGTCACGTAGCCGCTCACGACTGCGCACTGAATGTCCGGATCTGCGCGGCCCGGCCCTGCAGCCACCAGCCGACCTGCGTTGGCCACGACGCAAACGGGACTTGCGGATCGACAGCGCCAAGTTCGGCTTCCGCATGAAGGGCGAAATTCGGATCGGCCAGCGCCTCGCGGCCGATCGCGACAAGGTCTGCCTGGCCGCTCGCCACGATAGCCTCGGCCTGACGACCGTTGACGATCAGACCGACCGCAGCGGTGCCGATGCCTGCTTCGCTGCGCACCTTCTGCGCGTATGGAACCTGATAGCCATAGCTGGACGGGTACTCGTAGCGCGGCGCGATGCCGCCCGACGAGCAGTCGACGATATCTACGTCGAGCGCCTTGAGGCGACGCGAAAAGACCACCGTGTCCTCGATGGACATGCCCTCGCGCAGGCCATCGACGGCGGAGACCCGCACGAAAAGCGGCTTACCCTGCGGCCATGCCGCCCGCACCGCCTGCACGACTTCCAGGGGAAAGCGCATCCTGCCGTCGAGATCTCCGCCGTATTCGTCCTTTCGGTCGTTGGTCACGGGTGACAGAAAGCTGTTGAGCAGATAACCGTGCGCACAATGCACCTCGATCACATCGAAGCCGGCCGCATCGGCACGCCGGGCCGCGTCGACGAAAGCTCGTTTCACCTCCGCCATCGTTGCGCTCGTCAACGCCGCAGGCTTGAGCCAGCCATCGGCGTACGGCTTGCCGGAAGCGGAAACCACAGGCCAAGGCCGCTCGCCGCGCCGGACATCGTCGTCGTCGAGCGCCCCATTGCCCTGCCAAGGACGCTGGCTGGCAGCCTTCGGTCCGGCGTGGGCAATCTGAATGCCGGCCACAGCACCATACATCTTGAGTGCATCCGCGATGCGTCGCAGGCCAGGTATGTGGTCGTCCGACCAGATGCCAAGATCGCCGTGGGTAATGCGGCCCTCGGGCACGACCCCGGTCGCTTCGACGATGACCAAGCCAAAGCCGCCCATCGCGAATCGGCCGAGGTTGATCAGGTGATGATCGTTGACATGGCCGTCCCGCGCTGAGTACTGGCACATGGGAGAAACGAGCAGGCGGTTGCGCAGTGTGACGTCACGCAGCGCGACAGGTTCGAAAAGTTTCACGTTACTGGTCCTTTGAATGGCGTTTGCCGTCGCCAAGCCTATGCGGCGACCTTGGTGACCATCGCGCAACGGCGCAGATCCATTTCGCCGTCCAGCACCTCGGGAAGCGCCGCGACGAATGCTTTCATGTAGGGTTGCTCGAAATGCGACGTCAGATCGGCGGCGGCCTGCCAGTTCTCGTATAGCACCCAGACATCCGGGTCGTCGTTCGAGCGGTGCAGGTCGTAGTTGATGTTGCCGGCCTCGGCGCGCGAGGGCTCGACCAAGGCGCCGAGACGGCGTCCCAGCTCGTCGCCGCGGCCGGGCTTTGCCCGGATGAATGCGATGAGCGTAAGTTGCGCGCCGTTGGCCGGAGCCGGTATGGCGTGGGAGGATTGTGCGGTCATGGGTTAGCGTTCCAGATCAGGGAAATGACGCCGCGGGCAGTCCAGGTTGCGACATCCCGCAGCCCTTGGTCGGGGCAATGTGCACGGGCGTATCCAGCACTCCCGCTTCGCGCTCGCCCCTCGACTCAACGGCATTCGGCGACGGCGGCGGATCGAGGTCGGCAACGAAGTGCGGACCGCCTGCGCCTTCGGCGAGCGGACGCGCCAGGTTTCGATATTTATCGACGCCGTCTTCGATCAGGCAATCGAGTAGCCGGCGTCGACCAGCAGACCGTGGCCCGATACGAACGAAGCGTCATCGGAAGCCAGGAACGCCACCACCGTCGCGACCTCTTCCGGAGAACCCGCCCGGCCGGGTACGGTCGAAGCCGCGAAAGCGTCCTTCGCTTCGGCGCTCGGCCAGATGCGGTCCTGGAACGGCGTGTCGATGATGCCGGGATTGACGGCATTGACGCGCACGCCCTGCTTGAACAGTTCGATCGATGCGGTCTTGGTCAGGCCCAGCACCGCATGCTTGCTGGCGATATAGAGGCCAGCGTTGGCAAAGCCGATCACGCCGCCCATCGATGCATTGTTGATGATGGTGCCACCGCCTTGCGCCAGCATGGCTTTCGCTTCGTGCTTCATCGACCAGAAGACGCCGCGGACGTTGGCGTTGAAGATCGTCTCGTAGACCTCATTCGACTGGTCGACGAACGGCGTGAACTCGCCTTCGGTGCCCGCGTTATTGAAAGCCACGTCGATCCGCCCATAGGTCGAGATCGTCGTTGCGACCAAATTGATCACGTCCTGTTCGACGTTGATGTCGGCGACAGCAGCCGTCACTTCGTAGCCGCCGTTCCTGATCTCGGCGGCGAGCGCCTCGATTTCGGCGCGGCGGCGTGCACTGACGACGACTTTGGCACCTCGGCGGGCGAGTTCGATGGCCGTGGCCCGGCCAATGCCGGAGCTTGCTCCGGTCACCAGCGCGACTTTCCCGGAAAGCGTTTGCGGCGAGGCTTGAATGCTCATTTGTTTCTCCAGATTCAACGTGTTGGACTCGCAAGAAGAAAGAGATCCTGTTTCCTGCTCATTTCTTGAAGACCATTCTGGAGCGTTTAATTGATATGATAAAGTAGTCAATGTTTCTTACTATGATGAATGAGGTTCACCAATGGAGACCGCGGAACTCGCTGAGCTGGCCGTGTTTGCATCGGTGGCGAGGCACCTGAGCTTCCGTCAGGCGGCCACCGAACGGGGTACGTCCGCCTCGGCGGTAAGTCATTCGATACGTAGCCTCGAAAGCCGCGTGGGCGTGCGCCTGTTCCATCGCACCACGCGCAGCGTGTCCCTGACCGAAGCCGGAGAAGCGCTGTACACCCGGTTGGAGCCGGCGATGGCCGGTATGCGAGCCGCCCTGGATGGATTGAACTCGTTCCGCGCCACGCCGTTTGGCACCATCAGACTCAATGTTCCAAACTCGATTGCGCTCTACGTCCTGGGCGATGCGATGGAACTCCTGGCAAGCCATGCCGGGCTGAAGCTGGAAGTCGTCGCCACCGACTCGCTGGTCGATATCGTGCAGGAAGGTTTCGATGCCGGTATCCGCTTCGGCGAACGCCTGTCGCAGGACATGATCGCGGTACGAATCAAGCCGAAATTCCGATTCGCCGTCGTTGGCTCACCGCGCTATTTCGAGAGAAATCGGGCGCCCATGACGCCCCACGATCTGCATAGCCATGCTTGCATCCGATATGCATTTCCCAGCGGGACGATCTTGAATTGGGAATTCGTCAAGGACGGAGAAGAGGTAAAGGTCGAGGTTGCCGGCCCCTTGACGGTCGATAGCCAGGAATTGATGGCTGACGCCGCGGCGCGGGGGCTGGGCCTGGCATACATATGGGAGAACCGGGCGGCGCCATATCTTCGCGACGGCCGGCTCCAGCGCTGCCTCGAAGACTGGTGTACCGTCGACGAAAGCGTATTTCTCTATTTCCCAAGCCGCAAGCATCAATCGGCAGGACTTAGAGCGTTGATCGAGGCGATGAAAGCATAAGGCTGCGCCACGGCCAGGCGGTGGACAGTTGCGCCATCGATATGCCAGTGGATTGGCCAACACCCGGCCCCGCAGATTGCTACCGCCGAGTCGGCGGGACGTGTCAGGAATTTTGT
>NZ_AQPL01000071.1:0-105766 GCF_000395345.1 Cupriavidus sp. WS
CGGGGCCGGCCCGGCGAGCGCGCGCGGCGCGCCGGCGTCCGCCGCCGCGCGGAACATGCCGAGCAGCCGCGCGAGGTCGCGCTGCTCGTCCGCTTCGAGCGGCACGGCGGTGGAGATGGTCTCGATGGTGTGCGTCATCTCGCGGATGCTGGCGGCGGGGGCGCCCGCGAGCATCGCCGGCACGGCGTCGATGGCCGCTTCCGGCGCGAGCCGGAGCAGGCTGGCCTGGCGCCGTACCATCTGCTTGAAGGCGGCCAGGCCTTCGGCGTTGTGCAGGCCGGGCCGTGCCTTGCCGTGCTGGGCGTCGTGCGCGGCGTGCAGCGAGCGCGCGAGGTTGAAGCGGCGCTCGTCCGCCTCGCCCTGCGAGTGGAGGATGTACAGCATGGCGCGCACGCCGGCTTCGAGCAGGCCGCCCTTGCCGATCTCGCCGCGCAGCTTTTCCATCTCCGCGGCGACGAAGGCGCGGTGTTCCGGCGTGGTGCCGGGATGCTGCCGCGCGGCCGCGCCGTCGGCGTGGTTCAGGCCGGCCAGCGCCTGCACCCACGGGTTGCCGTAGATGGCTTCGAAGGTCTTCTCGCAGGCGTCGTCGCGCACGTCGCGCCACTGGTCGAGCGCGGCCACGATGGCGTCGGACCAGACGTTCTGCATCAGCAGCAGCGGGTTGTCTTCCGGCACCGGCTCGCGCTGCTCGCGCACCTGTTCGGCCATCTGCGCGATGCCGCTGGCCAGCGGGCTGCGGTCCGACCACAGCTGGTAGGACACGCGCAGCGGCTGCAGCGCCTGCGTCCACCATGCCGACTGCGGCGTCACGCAGGCGCGCACCAGCGGCTGCAGCACGCTGCGGTACAGGCCGAGGTTGACCTCGGACACGCGCGCGGCGGTGGCGAAGCGCCAGTCGCTCTCGGCGTCGGGCTGCACGATCTTGCGCACGTCCTCGATGCCGCGCACCGCGATGGAGAGCATGTACGGGCCGTCGACCAGGCCGCCGCCCGGCGTGTCGGCGGTCTTGTCGTTGATCTGCGCCTGGTAGAGGCCGGCGGGCAGCACGTCGATCAGGTCGATGTTGCTGACGAACTCGCGGTGTTCCTTGCGCCCGGTGCTGCCCGAGACGAAGATGCCGAGATGGCCGATGCTGTCGTGCGTGGCGTAGACGATGGTCTGGTCGTGGCCGAGCACGTCGCCGTCGTCGCGGTACAGGTCGGTGATCCAGCCCAGCGCCTGCGGCGGCGGCGTGATGTTGTCGCCGTAGGAGCAGAACACCACGATCGGCGAGCGGATGTGGCGCAGGTCCAGCCGCGTACCGTCCGAGGTGATCAGCTCCGCGGTGGCGAGCTTGTTGCCGACGAACAGGTTGTCGACGATGTACTGCATCTCCACCGCGTTGAGGAAGACGTGGCCGCCCCAGTATTTCTCGAAGCCCAGGTAGCGCGGCGCCTCGGTGTCGACGTTGGCGTAGAGCTGGTACGACTTGCCCCACAGCGTGTTGGCCGGGTTGAGGTTCTCGAAGTTCTGCACCAGCCAGGCGCCGTCGAAGCGGCCGTTGCCGAGGTCGCCGGTCAGCGCGGTGAGCCAGCTCCCGCCGAGCAGCCCGCCGGAGTAGCGCATGGGGTTCCTGCCGCGCCAGCCGGCCCAGTACGACAGCGGCGCGCCGGCCAGGATGATGGGGCCGAACAGTTCCGGGCGCATGGCGGCGGTCATCATCACCTGCCAGCCGGCCTGGCAGTTGCCGATCACGGCCGGCTTGCCGATGCTGCCCGGATGCAGCGCGATCACCTTCTCCAGAAAGGCGGCTTCGGCCAGCATCACGTCTTCCACGGTCTGGCCCGGCACCGGGTCCGGCAGGAAGCCGATGAAGTAGCACGGGTGGCCGGTGCGCAGCGCGGCGCCGATCTCGCTGTCGCGCTTGAAGCCGCCGATGCCGGGGCCGTGCCCCGCGCGCGGGTCCACCACCACGAACGGGCGCTTGCCGGGCACGGTGGGCACGTCCTCGGGCGCGGCGATGCGCACCAGGCCGTAGTTGACCGGGCGCGGCAGCTCGCGGCCATCCATGATGATCTCGGCGGCGAAGTCCAGCACGTTGGGCACGGCCTCGGCCAGGTGGGCCTGGTACTGGTTGCCGCGCTGGCGCATCACGTCGGCGTACAGCACGCCGCGCTGCAGGGCATCGGTGACGTAGGCGGCGGCCGCGCCCCAGCCGAAGCCGGGATAGCGCGATGCGGGTTGCTGGCTGGCGTATTCCTTGGATGACATGGCGGTCTGGCTCCTGGAAGGCAACGCGCCGGGGACCTGCGCGAATGCGGTGAAAGCGGTGAAGGCGACGGATATGGCGGATGCCGGGTTCAGGCCATCTGGCTGATGGTCCTGCGGAACCGCCGCAATGAAATCACGAACAGCACGGCGCCGATGGCCAGCAGCGCGAGGAACTGCGGCCACACCACGCCGGGCCCCGCGCCGCGGAACAGGATGGCCTGGCTGAGCTCGACGAAATGCGTGGTGGGCGCGGCCAGCATCAGGTTCTGCACCAGCACCGGCATGCTCTCGCGCGGGGTGTTGCCGCCCGAGAGCATCTGCAGCGGCAGCAGCACCAGGATCAGCAGCATGCCGAACTGCGGCATGCTGCGCGCCAGCGTGGCGAGGAAGATGCCCATCGCGGTGGTGGCGAACAGGTGCAGCGCGGCGCCGGCGAGGAACAGCGCCACCGAGCCGCCGATCGGCACGTGCAGCGCGCCGTGCACGATCAGCAGCAGCGACAGCGCCGCCGCGACCAGCACCACCAGCCCCATCGACCACACCTTGGCCAGCATGATCTGCGCGGGCGTGACCGGCATCACCAGCAGGTGCTCGATGGTGCCGTGCTCGCGCTCGCGGATCAGCGCGGCGCCGGTCAGGATGATCGACAGCATGGTGATGTTGTTGACCACCTGCATCAGCGCGCCGAACCACGCCTGCGTCAGCGTGGGGTTGAAGCGCACGCGCACGGCCAGGTCCACCGGCAGCACCGCCGTGTCGCGGTAGCGCTGCAGGAACTCGCGCACCTCGCCCGAGACGATCTGCTGCACGTAGCCGTTGCCGGTGAACGCCTGGCTCATGCGGGTGGCGTCCACGTTGAGCTGCACCACGGCCGCGCGCCCGCCCAGCAGGTCGCGCTGGAAGTTGGGCGGGATGTTGAGCGCGAAGGTGTAGTCGCCGGCGTCCATGCCGGCGTCCTCGGCCGACGAGGTGATCATGCGCGGCGGCGTGAACTGCGGCGGGAAGAACGCCGAGGCGATGCGCGCCGACAGCGGCGAGTGGTCCTCGTCGACGATGGCGATCGGCGCCAGGTGCAGCGTGTCGGGCTGCGCGGTGGCGGCGGAGTAGACCGAGGCGGTGAAGGTGTAGACGATCAGCACCAGCATCGTCAGGTCGCGCGCCAGGCTCCACAGCTCCTTGCAGCCGAGCCGGTAGACGTTGACCAGCATGCGCAGCCACCGCTGCCCGCGCATGCCGGCCGGCCCGGCCGCCAGCGCTGCGGCCCGGGTGCCCGTGGCGGATGCGTTCGGCGTCGGCGCCATCACTTCTCCTGCTTGTCGAGCAGCATGATCGTGGCGCCGAGGATCACCGGCACCGACACCAGCAGCGGCCAGAAGGCGGCGTGCAGGTCGGCGAAGCCCAGCGCCTTGTTGAACACGCCGCGGCTGATGATGAGCATGTAGGTGGCGGGATAGAGCTCGCCGATCAGGCGCGCGCTGCCCTCCATCGAGGACACCGGCGTGAGCATGCCGGCGAACTGGATCGCGGGGATCATGGTGCCGATGATGGCGAAGAACATCGCCGCGATTTGGCTGCGCGTGAAGGTCGAGGCCAGCAGCCCGATGCCGGTGGCCACCACGTTGAATATCAGCACGGCCGCCAGCAGCGCGAGGAAGTTGCCCTTGACCGGCACGCCGAACACGGTCACGGCCAGCAGCGCCATGAGCAGGAAGTTGAGCATGGCCAGCAGCACGTAGGGCAGCTGCTTGCCGATCAGGAACTCGGCGCGCGTGACCGGCGTGACGTACAGGTTGAGGATGGAGCCGAGCTCCTTCTCGCGCACCACCGACAGCGCGGTGAGCATGGCCGGCAGCATCAGCAGCAGCAGCGGGACCACCGCCGGCACCATCGCGGGCAGGCTCTTGACGTCGGGGTTGTAGCGGTAGCGCGTCTCGATCGAGAAACCCGGCGCGGCGCGCTGGCCGAGCCGCTCGCGCGCCTGCGTCTCGAGCCAGTTCTGGTGCATGCCCTGCACGTAGCCCTGCACGGTCTCCGCGCGCGAGGGCATGGCGCCGTCGATCCACGCGCCCACCTGCACCGCCTTGCCGCGCGCCGCGTCGCGCGCGAAGCCGGGCGGGATCTCGATGGCCAGCGACAGCTCGCCGCTGCGCATGCGGCGGTCCAGGTCGTCGTAGTCGGTGATGGGCGCGTGCTCGATGAAGTAGCGCGAGCCGGCGATGTTGAGCGCGTAGTTCTGGCTCAGCGTGGTCTGGTCGCGGTCGAGCACGGCGTAGCGCAGGTCTTCCACGTCCATGCTGATGCCGTAGCCCATCACGAACATCAGCACCACCGAGCCCACCAGCGCCAGCGTGGCGCGCACCGGGTCGCGGCGCAGCTCCAGCGTTTCGCGCCACAGGTAGCTGATCATGCGGGCCGGCGAGAACCAGAGGCGCCGGGCCGGCGCCGCGGCGGGCGAGGCCGGTGCGGTCACGGAGTCGGCCGCCGAATCGAGTACCGGCGCGGCAGCCTGCGCCTCGGCCGGCGCGCCGCCGCCGGCTTCCACCAGGTAGTCGATGAAGGCGTCTTCCAGCGTGGCCGCGCCGCGGTCGCTGACGATGCGCGCGGGCGGGTTGCTGACCAGCACCTTGCCGGCGTGCATGAGCGAGATGCGGTCGCAGCGCGCGGCCTCGTTCATGAAGTGGGTGGAGATGAAGATGGTGACGTGGTCCTGCCGCGACAGCGCGATCAGCAGGCGCCAGAAGCTGTCGCGCGCCACCGGGTCCACGCCCGAGGTCGGCTCGTCGAGGATCAGCAGCTCCGGCTTGTGCACCATCGCCACGGCCAGCGAAAGGCGCTGGCGCATGCCCAGCGGCAGGCTGTCCGGCAGACTGCCGAGCACGTCGCCGAGCGCGAAGCGCGCCACCATCTCGTCCACGCGCGCGGGCACCTCCTCCTCGGGCACGTGGAACAGGCGCGCGTGCAGCACCAGGTTCTGCTGCACGGTGAGCTCGCTGTAGAGCGAGAACGCCTGCGACATGTAGCCCACGCGGCGGCGCGTGTCGATGTCGCGCGGGTCCACCTCGTTGCCGAACAGCCAGGCCTGCCCTTCGCTGGCCGGCAGCAGGCCGGTGAGCATCTTCATGGTGGTGGACTTGCCGCAGCCGTTGGAGCCGAGGAAGCCGAAGATCTCGCCGCGGCGGATGCGGAAGTCGACGTGGTCCACCGCGACGAAATCGCCGAAGCGCATGGTCAGGCCCCTGGCCTCGATGGCCACGGGCGTGTCGTCGCCGATGCGCAGCGGCGCGATCTCCACCGGCTGGTAGCCGCGCTTCTTGTCGTCCGGCAGCAGGCCGACGAAGGCGGATTCCAGGTCCGCCGCTCCGGTGCGCGCGAGCAGCTCCGCCGGCGTGCCGGTGGCGAGCACCTTGCCGGCGTCCATCGCCACCAGCCAGTCGAAGCGCTGCGCCTCGTCCATGTAGGCGGTGGCCACCAGCACGCTCATGCCGGGCCGCTCGCGGCGGATGCGCGCGATCAGGTCCCAGAACTGCGCGCGCGCGAGCGGGTCCACGCCGGTGGTGGGCTCGTCGAGGATCAGCAGGTCGGGGTCGTGGATCAGCGCGCAGCACAGGCCGAGCTTCTGCTTCATGCCGCCCGAGAGCTTGCCCGCGGGCCGCGCCAGGAACGCGTGCAGGCCGGTGCTGCGGGTGAGGTCGTCGATGCGGCGGCGGCGCTCGGCGGCGTCATGGCCGAACAGGCGCGCGAAGAACTGCAGGTTCTCTTCCACCGACAAGGTGGGATACAGGTTCTTGCCCAGCCCCTGCGGCATGTAGGCGATGCGCGGGCAGACCGCGTCGCGGTGCGCGCGGCTGGCCATGTCGCCGCCGAGCGCGTGCACGGTGCCGTCCTGCACGGCGCGCGCGCCGGCCACCAGCGCCAGCAGGCTCGACTTGCCCACGCCGTCCGGCCCGATCAGGCCGATCATGCGGTCGGCCGGAATGTCGAGGTCGACGCGGTCGAGCGCCACGGTCTTGCGTCCATAGCGCAACGAGACGCCGGCCAGGCGCACGACGGCGGGAACGCGCCCGTCGGCCATCGCCTACTCCGGCACCGTGACCGCGAGGCTGGCCGGCCAGGCCACCTTCGGGTCCACGCGCACCCAGGCCACGCCGGGCAGGCCGGTCTTGACCAGCTTGAGGTGCTTCTGCAGCAGCTCGCGGCTGATCTGCGCCTTGACGCGGAACATCAGCTTCTGGCGCTCGCTGGCGGTCTCCACGGTCTTGGGCGTGAACTGCGCGGTGCTGGAGACGAACGAGATGGTGGCCGGGATCACGTACTGCGGCGCGGCGTCCAGCACGATGCGCGCCTCCGAGCCCATCGCCAGCCTGCCGGCCTGCGCCTCGGGCAGGAACAGCGTCATGTAGACGTCGGACAGGTCGACCAGGTTGAGCACCTTGCCGCCGGCGGCCAGCACTTCGCCGGGCTGCGCCACGCGGTATTGCACGCGGCCGTCGCGCGGCGCCTTGAGCTCGCTGTCGGTGATGTCGGCCTCGATGCGGTTGATGGTGGCCTGGGTGGCTTCCACCGTGGAGCGCGCGCCGACCACCTGGGCGCGGGCCGCTTCCACCGCGGACTGCGCCGCCGCCACCTGCGCGCGGGCCGCCGCCACCGCGGCGCGCGCGCTGCGGGCGCGGGCGCGGTCGTCGTCGAGTTCCTGGATCGAGGAGGCGCCTTCCTTCGACAGCGTCTCCGAGCGCGACAGCCGGCGCTCGGCCGCGTCCAGCTCGGCCTCGCGCTGCGCCAGCAGCGCTTCCGAGGTGGCCTTGTCGCTCAGGCGCGCGGCGGCCTGCGCCTCGGCCGCGGCCACGCTGTTGATGGCCTGCTGGTGCTGCGCGCGCGCTTCGTCGCGCTGGGCCTGCAGCACCTGCACCTGCATGCGCGCCAGCGGCTGGCCGGCTTTGACGAAATCGCCCTCGAAGACCAGGATGTCGTCCACGCGGCCGGCCAGCTTGGTGGCCACGTCGACCTCGGTGGCCTCGATGCGGCCGTTGCCGCTGGTGAAGCCGGGGCCTGGGCCGGTGTCCCGGAGCGAGGTCCAGGCGTACCAGCCGCCGGCGGCGGCGGCCAGCGCGATCAGGACGGGAACCAGCTTCTTGGCGGGAAATTTCATCGGGAATGACCTTGGCTCATTGCGGGGGAGGCGCGGGCGCGGGCGCGGACCGGGCGGCGTCGACGGCGGTGCCGCCGCCGCCCAGCGCCGCATAGAGGCTGACGCGGCTGGCCAGCAGCGCGCGGCGCGACTGCACGGCCTGCTGCTCGACGGCGAGCAGGTCGCGCTCGGCGTCCAGCACTTCGAGGAAAGCGGCGGCGCCGTGGTCGTAGCGCAGCTTGGCCAGGCGCGCGCGCTCGGCCTGCGCGGCCTGGGTGGCCTGCAGGATGTCCACCTGCTCGGCCAGCCAGCGGCGCGCGGACAGCGCATCGGCCACGTCGCGGAAGGCGCCCTGGATGGTGCGCTCGTACTGCGCCACGGCCTCGGCGCGCTGTGCCTCGGTCAGCGCGAGGTTGGCGCGCAGGCGGCCGCCCTGGAAGATCGGCAGCGTGATGCTCGGCGCGAAATTCCACGCCAGGCTGCCGCCGCGGAACAGGCCGCTGAGGTCCGCGCTGGCGGTGGCGAGCGAGCCGGTCAGCGTGATCTGCGGAAAGAAGGCCGCGCGCGCCGCGCCGATGTTGGCATTGGCCGCGCGCAGCTGGTGCTCGGCGGCGACGATGTCGGGCCGGTTCTCCAGCAGCGCGGACGGCAGGCCCGGCGCCAGCTCGCGCATCAGCTCGGCGTCGTCGATCAGGCCGGTGGCGGGCGCCATGTCCACGGGCCGGCCCACCAGCAGCTCGAGCGCGTGCGCCTGCGCGGCGCGCTCCTGCTCGAGCTGCGCGGCCAGCGTGCGCGCCTGCTGCCACAGCGTGGTGACTTCGGTCAGCTCCAGCCGAGAGGCGGAGCCGACCTGCTCGCGCCGGCGGAAGATGCGCAGCGACTCGGCGCGGCTGTCGATGGTGCGCCGGGCCAGCATGATGCGCTCGTCCAGCTCGCGCAGCGCCAGGTAGGTCTGCGCGACCTGGGTGATCAGCCCTTGCCCGACCGCGCGCTGCGAGGCCTCGCTGGCGAGATAGCTGTCCAGCGCGGCGTCCTTGAGGTTGCGCACGCGGCCCCAGAAATCGAGTTCCCACGGGCTCAGCGCCAGGCCGACCTGGTACTGGCTGCTGATGACCGGGCGGCCGGTGAGGTTGAGGTCGCCGGGCACGCGCTGGCGCGTGTCCCCGGCCACGCCGGCAAGCGACGGGAACAGATCGGCCCGCTGGATGCCGTAGGCCGCGTAGGCCTGCGCCACGCGCGCGGCGGCAACGCGCAGGTCGCGGTTGTTGTCGAGCGCCTGCGCGATCAGCTCGCGCAAGGTGGGATCGGCGAAATAGTCGCGCCAGTCCAGCGCGGCGGCACTGGCGGCGGCCGGCTGCGCGGCGGCGTCGGGCTCCCACGACGCGCGCACCGGCAACGGTGGCCGCGTGTCGGGCGGCGCCATCGAGATGCAGCCGCCCAGCAAGGCGGCGAGCGCCAACGCCCCGGCGCAAGCCAGGATTGGCCTGGGGGCGGGCAGGCGGGCTGATGTCAGGGCGGGGGCTGGTGGCATCGGTTCCGTTGGGTCCGCGCGGGGCGCGCCGCGGTATGCGATGCGCCCCGGGGACGGGTGGCATCCCCCTGTAGGGGATTGCCTCATTCTAGGGAAAACCCTCCGATACATATCTGATATGTATCAAATGCCACAGTCTTCCTTCGCGGAATCCGGGAGCCGGCGCGGCCCGGCGCTCAGGTTGTGGGCGACCCGGATTTACGGCATAATCGCCGGCTTAGCGCAGTGCTGGCCAGCCGGGTTTCCCGGCACGAGCCGCCGGCACCCACTCCGCCCGAGTGGTGAAATTGGTAGACGCAGGGGACTCAGACCAAATTTGAGCCCTCCGGGGGAAACTCCAGAGGTGAAGCCCGTCAAACTCGGTGAAGGCCCTGGACTCAGGTCCGAGCTAATGCCGAGCCAAGCCCGCGAACCGAAAGGTTCAAGGGAAGGTGTAGAGAGCAGACGGCGGGCACCTACGGTCGCAAGACTATGGTGAAGGCGTGCTCCAGACCACGAACGCCCTGCCTCGCGCAGGTCGGCGGCGAAAGCCGAAGTGGGAAGAAAATCCCCCGCCGCAAGGCGTGCCGGTTCGATTCCGGCCTCGGGCACCAATTCGGAAGCCGCCTCTGTTCACGCAGAGGCGGCTTTTTCGCTTTTTTCATTTCCCGGCCGGCTGGCCGGCGCCCGTCAACGCGGCCTGCATCCGCTTCCACTCGCGCGGCGAGCTTCCCGTCTGCGCCTTGAACGCGCGCGACAGCGCCGCTTCGCTGCCATAACCCACCTCGTCGGCAATCAGCCGCAGCGCATGGCCGCGATGCAGGGCCAGTTGCGCGAGGCTGATGCGCCAGCCCTGCAGGTATTGGCCCGGCGTCAAGCCGACGACTTCGTGGAACGTATTGGCAAACACCGTGCGCGACATGCCCGCGGCGCCGGCCAGCCCTTCCAGCGTCCACTCCCGCGCGGGTTTTTCGTGCATCGCCACCAGGGCATGGCGCAGCCGCGGATGCGACAGGCCCGCGAGCAGCCCGGCCCTGGCATGGCCATGCTCCATCAGGTGGCGAAGGATCTGGATCAGCACCACCTCGAACAGACGATCCAGCAGCGCCTGCCGGCCGCAGCGCTCGGCGAAGGCTTCGTCGAACAGCAGCGCCAGCACGTCCTTCGCCCCTTCGATCCAGTTCAACGGCAGGCACACGAACGCCGGCAGCGCGGCGCAGATCGGATGTGAAACGCCCCCCTCGAACTTCAGGTTGGCGCAGGCGAAGTCCGCGCCGCGCGTCGCCTCGGTGATGAAGCGGTGCGACAGCGGGCGCGGATACAGCAAGAGGCTCGGCTCGCGCACGCGCGCGGCGACCTTGCCGTCGTTCACGACTTCCACCTCGCCCCAGCGCACCAGATGCAGCTGGCCGGTGTCCTCGGCGGTGAGGTCGCTGATGCCGCACAGCGCGCCGGTATTGAACACCTGCGCGGTGACGCTGAAACGCGCGAACAGCGCTTCGAGGCGGTCGACCATATCCGTACTCCAAGTCAATTTATCCGTACTTTATGGCACGTATCGTACCAAGAACGCGGGCAAAGTGGTACCTGCCAACCAGCACTCCCCAATGCTTCGGAGCGTGCCGGTGTCCACCGCAACGTCGGCGCGCCCCTGACGGCCGCCGAGCAAGCCACCTCTCACCGCACCAGGAGAATGACAATGAACATCCTCAAGAAAACCCGCGTGACCCGCATCGCCGCAGCCGCCGTGCTGATGGCCGCCGCATCCGCCGCCCTGGCCGGCAACGCCGGCGGCCCGCTGGTCGAAAGCCATGTGCAGGGCTTCCTCGACGCCCTCGCCAAGGGCGGTGGCCAGCCGATCGAGACCCTCGCGCCGGCCGATGCGCGCCAGGTGCTGCTCGGCGCGCAGAAAGGCGCCAAGCTGCCGCCGGCCGACGTGAGCGAAAAGACCATCAGCTACAACGGCCAGCCGCTGAAGCTGACCATCGTGCGCCCGCACGGCGCCAAAGGCGCGCTGCCGGGCTTCATGTTCTTCCACGGCGGCGGCTGGATCCTCGGCAGCTATCAGGACCACGAGCGCTTCGTCCGCGACCTCGTCGTCGATTCCGGACAGGAGGCGATCTTCGTGAACTACACCAGTTCGCCGGAAGCGCATTACCCGACCGCGATCAACCAGGAATACGCCGCCACCCAGTACGTGGACACGCACCGCAAAGAACTGGGCCTGGACGATCACGAACTGGCCGTGGTCGGCAACAGCGTCGGCGGCAATGCCGCGGCCGTGGTCGCGCTGAAGGCCAAGCTGGAAAACGGCCCCAAGCTGCGCTCGCAGATCCTGTTCTGGCCGGTGACGAACGCCAGCTTCGAGAACGCCTCGTATGACCAGTACGCCAACGGCTTCTTTCTCAGCAAGGGCATGATGAAGTGGTTCTGGGACGCCTACACCACCGACCCGAAGCAGCGCGCGGAAATCTACGCCTCGCCGCTGCTGGCCTCGCCCGAGCAGTTGAAGGGCCTGCCGCCGGCACTGATCCAGACCGCCGAGAACGACGTGCTGCGCGACGAGGGCGAAGCCTATGCGCGCCACCTCGACCAGGCCGGCGTGCCGGTGGTGTCGGTGCGCTACAACGGCATGATCCATGACTACGGCCTGCTCAACGCGCTGGCCGACGTGCCGGCGGTGCGCTCGGCGCTGCATCAGGCCAGCGAGACATTGCGCTCGAGCCTGGCTCGCTGACCGGCACGCCCCGGCAACAGGCGACACAGGCAACAAGCAACAAGCGCCAAAGCGCAGCCTGGCCGGCTGCGCTTTGGCGTTTCGGGAACGGCGAGCCGGCTGCGCGCACCGGAAACGGGCACGGAGCGCGTTGCCGCGCATGCCACCCCTCTTTCGTCGGGGTGGGAAATCGCGCAACAACGATGAATAAAGGGTAAACCCTTATATAATGGAAGGCTTTGCTGGCCACGGCGACTGCCGCCGCCAGCCACGCCGCGCGCGACCCGCGCCGCGGCCCGAATGCCCTTGCCGCAGCCCCGTCCCGACATGACATGGCTGCGTTTTTTCTGGCCGACGCGGCCAGGACAAGAACATCATCGCCACCATGCCAGCCGCCGCCACGCCAGACACCGAGCAGGTCCGCATCAATACGCTGCGGGCGCTGCGGATCCTCGACACGCCGCCCGACGAGCGGTTCGACCGCCTGACCCGGCTCGCGCTGCGGCTGTTCGACGTGCCGATCGCGCTGGTGAGCTTCGTCGACGCCGAGCGGCAGTGGTACAAGTCCATCTCGGGCATCGCGTTCCGGGAAACGCCGCGCAGTTCGTCGATCTGCGCCCACGCGATCCTCGGCAACGACATCCTGGTCGTACCCGACACGCTGCGCGACGACCGCTTCAAGGACAATCCGTTCGTGACCGGCAAGCCGCACGTGCGCTTCTATGCCGGCTACCCGCTGTCGGCCTCCAATGGCAGTAAGCTGGGCACTTTGAGCGTGCTCGACGACCGGCCGCGCGATTTCGGCGAGGAGGACCGCTCCCTGCTGCGCGACCTGGGACGGATGGCGGAGCAGGAACTGCTGGCGGTGGAGCTGGCCACGCACGATCCGCTCACGGACCTCGCCAACCGGCTCGGCTTCGTGGCGCTTGCCGAGAACATGCTGACGACGTGCAAGCGCCTGCGCAAGCCGGCGTCGCTGTTTTTCTTCGACCTGGACAATTTCAAGCAGATCAACGACACCTTCGGCCACGCGGTCGGCGACCAGGCGCTGTCGCAATTCGCGGACGTACTACGCGGCAGCCTGCGCGAAGGCGACATCATCGGCCGCCTCGGCGGCGACGAGTTCGTCATGCTGCTGGCCGGCGCGAACCGCGAGCAGTCCGACAAGATCGCCCGGCGCATCGAGCACCGCATCGCGGTGGAGAACCAGGGCGCCATGTGCCGCGGATACCGGCTGCAATACAGCGTCGGGCACATCGAGTTCGACGACAGGCGGCACGTCTCCGTCACCGACCTGCTTGCCGCGGCCGACGCCGCGATGTATGCCCACAAGCGCGCATCGCAGCGGGCGGCGCCGGCGGCGGCCGCGTGGCCCGCGCAAAGCATGACGGCCTAGGTCCGCGCGCGAACGCGCCGGCCCGGGCCCGGAACCGATTCCCCGCATCCCGTCACCGCGCCTGCCACAAGCAGCCGGTAACGTGCGATCCGCTTCTATCCGAAACGGCGTCGCGACGATGTATCGCACCACCAGCGGTAAACACCAAAGTACCAACAGACGATGGAACCATGCCAGCATTGCTCCCCGGCCCACAAGGCCGGGCCGCCACCGGATTGGCCCGGCGAGCACACTACCGCCCGCGCCGGCTCGGCCGCGCTGCGCAACAGCCGGGAGAGCCTGGTCCCGCCCGGCGCGCCCGAACCCGCGCTTGCCGGTTTCGCGCGGCAGGACTGGGATGCCCTCGACCCGTCGGTCCGGTGGGCCGCGGACCGGCGCGGCGCGCTCAGCCTGTTGCTGGACCCGGGCGACGGGACGGGCGAGAAGACGGGCAGCGAAGCGGGCAATGAAGCGGGCAATGAAAGCGATGACGAAAGCGGCGACGAAGCGGTCGGCTCGCTGCGCCAACGGCTGATCGGGCGGCGCTGGCGCGACCTGGTCCCGCGCGAAGACCATCCCATCATCGGGCGCGCGATCCGGCAGGCCCTGGCGAACGGGCGCCCGTTCGAGGTGCGCTGCCGCGTGGCCCTCGGCGACGGCGAAGCGCTGTGGTACCGCACGCGCGCGATCGCGCGCCGTGACAACGCCGGCCGCATCGCGAGCTGGCACGGCCGCAGCGAATGCATCCACGAGCGGATGCTGGCGGAAGCGGCATTGCGGGCCAGCGAGGAACACCACCGCTACACCGTGCAGCTCAATCCCGGCATGCCCTGGACCGCGTCGCCCGACGGCCTCGTCGAGGAAATCAGCCCGAAGTGGGTCGAGGTGACGGGACAGAGCGCGGAGGCCACGCGCGGCAACGGATGGGCAGACTCGCTCCACGCCGACGACATCGCCGCCGTCGTCGCCGCATGGCAGGCCGCGCTGCGCACCGGCGACCCGGTGGACATCGAATACCGCATCGAGACGCGCGACGGCGCCTACCGCTGGGTGCGGGCGCGCGCGCAGCCGCGCCGCGACGGCGCCGGCGAGATCGTGCGCTGGTACGGCACGCTCGAGGACATCGACGACCGCAAGGAAACCGAGAACGCGCTGCGCGAGAACGAGCAGCGCTTCCGCCTGGCCATCCAGGCGGCCGAGCTCGGCGTGTGGGACTACGACAAGCGCACCGGCCGCCAGGTCTGGTCCGACGAGCTGAAGGCGATCTTCGGCATCGCGAAGCACGAACAGCCGCAGGCCGAGACCGCATGCAGGCTCATCCATCCCGACGACCGGGAGCTGCTCAAGTCCGCGCTGGCCGCGCCCGACGACGGCAGCCGGCAGCAGGAGTTCGATGCGCAGCTGCGCATCCGCCGTGCCGACGACGGCCGCGAGCGCTGGCTGCGAACCAAGGGATGGAAGACGTTCCGCCCCTGCGGCGAGATGGCGCGCGCGCTCGTGACGTTCCGCGACGTGACCGACGAGCAGACCGCCGACGAGCGCATCCGCTGGATGGCAACCCACGACGCCCTGACCCGGCTGCCCAATCGCGCGGCGTTCCAGCACGAGATGGAGCGCCTGATCAAGCGCAGCGGCAGCGATCCCGATGCCGGCCCCGCCATCCTGATCGTGGACGTCGACGATCTCAAGGAAACCAACGACCAGATCGGCCATGACGCCGGCGACGCCCTGCTGCGCGCGCTGGCGGACCGCCTGCGCGAGGTGCTGCCCGCCCGCGCCTTCATCGCGCGGCTCGGCGGCGACGAGTTCGGCATCGCGCTGCCGTTCGCCACCCGCGCCGACATCGCCAGCCTGGGCGCCGCCATCGGCACGCGCCTGCGGCAGCCGCTCAGCTACGCGCAGCGCATCCTCGACTGCCGCGCCAGCATCGGCGTGGCCTGCCACCCGGAGCACGGCACCGGCGCGGCCGACCTGCTCAAGGCGGCCGACACGGCACTGTACGCGGCCAAGACCGGCAACCGCGGCCACCTGGCCTTCTTCCATCCCGACATGCGCCGCAAGGCGCGCTGCCGCACGGAGATGATCAAGTGCGCACGGCGCGCCGTCGACGAGAACCGCATCCGCCCGTACTACCAGCCGAAGGTCGATCTGCGCTCCGGCCGCGTGACCGGCTTCGAGGCACTGCTGCGCTGGCACGCGGGCGACGAACTGATGCTGCCGCCGGCCGGCATCGCCGCCGCCTTCGAGAACATGGAACTCGCGGACGAGCTGCACGAGCGCATGTTCCGCAGCATCCTAGCCGACATGCACCGCTGGCTCGACGCCGGCCTGCGCTTCGGCCGCATCGCCATCAATGCCGCCGCGGCGCAGTTCGTCCACGACGACTTCGCCGAGCAGTTCCTGTCCCGGCTGGCGGCCGAGCGCATCCCGGCCGACCGCTTCGAGGTCGAGGTGACGGAGACGGTCTTCCTCGGGCGCAGCGCGGAGGGCGTCGGCCGCGCGCTGCGCATGCTCAGCGCCGAGGGCGTGCGCATCGCGCTCGACGATTTCGGCACCGGCTACGCCTCGCTGACCCACCTCCAGGCGCTCCCCGTCCACGTCATCAAGATAGACCGCAGTTTCATGGCGGATCTCGACGAGCGGACCGGCAACGCCGCCATCGTCGAGGCGGTGGTCACGCTCAGCCGCAAGCTGGGCATGGAAACCGTCGCCGAGGGCATCGAGCACGCCGGCCAGTACGACTTCCTGCGGCGCTGCGGCTGCAACATGGGCCAGGGATTCCTGTTCAGCCCGGCGATCCCCGCCGAGCGGGTGCCGGCCATGCTGCTGCAGACGTGGAACGCATGACCCGCCTCGCGCGGCGGCGGCTCAGCGCGCCGCCTCCCCTTCCCCGTTGAGCAGGCTGCGCGGAATCAGCACGATCAGCACGCAGCTCACCAGCAGGCACGCGCCGAGCGCGTAGGTGCCGTTGTTGATGTTGCCGGTCAGTTCCTTGGCCATGCCGGTGATCATCGAGCCGGTGAAGCCGGACAGGTTGCCGATGGAGTTGATCAGCGCGATGCCGGCCGCGGCGGCGGGGCCGGACAGGATCTGGCCGGGGAAGGTCCAGTAGATCGGCATCAGCGCGAGAATGCCGCACGTGGAGATGGTCAGCAGGACGATCGACAGTTCCACGTGCCGCGCGAACGCGGCGCTCAGGATCAGGCCCACGCCGCCGATCAGCGCGGGCACCGCGGCGTGGAAGCGGCGCTCGCCGGTCTTGCGCGAATGGCGGGCGTTCCAGACCATCACGGCGATGGCGCTCAGGTAGGGGATCGCGGTGAGCAGGCCGATGTGGAAGGTGTTGGTCACGCCGGAGGCGCGGATGATCGACGGCAGCCAGAACGCGAGGCCGTAGAAACCGGTGTTGAAGGTCAGCAGGATGAAGGTCAGCAGCCAGACGCGCGGGTTCTTGAGCGCGGCGCCGACGCGGTGCGACTTGTTGCTGTTCTCGCGCGCGAGGTTGCGCTCGAGCACGGCCTTTTCCTCGTTGCTCAGCCATTTCGCCGAGCGGATGCCGTCGCCGAGCGCGAACAGCACCAGGAATGCCACCAGCACGGACGGGATGCCTTCGAGCAGCAGCATCCACTGCCAGCCCTGCATGCCGGCCAGGCCGTGCGTGCTTTCCATCAGCCAGCCCGAGATCACGCCGCCCACGGTGAGGCTCAGCGGGATCGCCACCAGGAAGCCGGACATCGCCACGCTCTGGCGCCTGGCCGGGAACCAGTAGTTCATGTACAGGATGACGCCGGGGAAGAAGCCGGCCTCGCACAGCCCCAGCAGGAAGCGCAGCGAGTAGAACATGGTGGTGGTCTGCACGTGGAACAGCTCCGCCAGCGGCACCACGAACGCCAGCGAGGACGACACGATGCCCCACGTGACCATGATGCGCGCGATCCAGAAGCGCGCGCCGAAGCGGTGCAGCAGCAGGTTGCTGGGCATCTCGAAGAGGAAATAGCCCCAGAAGAACACGCTGGCGCCGATGGCGTAGACGGTGTCGCTCATGCCGAGGTCGTCGAGCATCTGCAGCTTGGCGAAGCCGACGTTGACGCGGTCGAGGTAGGCCACCACGTAGCACAGCAGCAGCAGCGGCAGGATCCGCAGCATGACCTTGCGGTACAGGCGGTCTTCGGACGTATCGGCGGCCGCGGGAATGGCGGCGGCCTGCGTGATGGAGGGCATGAATTTGTCTCCCGTTTCTTATGATGGCTTCCGGCCCCACGCTGATGGCAGGGGTACCTTGCTGCCGCGCGGGAATGCGTTCGCGGCGGGCCGGAAGAGGTTCAGGCGGCGAATCCGTTCGCCGCGGGTCGGTCAGGACATCGGTCGGGCACCAGCCGCGGCGCGAAGCGCAGGGTGAGGCGGGAAGCCCGCGGCGATGCCGGCCATTCTATTTGTTACCGGTAACATTTCAGTGCGGAATAGTCTCCCAACAAACGTCCTGATACCGGTAACGAAAAATAGCACAGAGACAATCGCGGCTTCAAGCCCGCCGCGGCAAGGGTATTCCCTTAGCAGCGGTCCCCGGCAAGCGCGTGCCGGGGACCGTGCCGATGTGCCCGGTATCATATGCGCACCTTCCACTCCCTCACAGCGCCGACCGATGGCCACTACCCCCGCCACCCGCAGCACCGCGACGCGCCAGTCTGGACCGCCCCGCATGTCGGATGTCGCCCGGCTGGCCGGCGTGTCCAAGATGACGGTCTCCCGCGTGCTGGCGGGGCACAGCGTGGCGCCGGCCACGCGCGAGCGCGTGCAGCAGGCCATCGACGAGCTCGGCTACGTGGCCGACGCGGCGGCCGGCGCGCTGTCCTCGGGGCGCTCCGAGTTCGTCGCGGTGCTGGTGCCTTCACTGTCGAGCTCGAACTTCTCCGACACCGTGCGCGGCCTGAGCGACGCGCTGGAGCCGCACGGGCTGCAACTGCTGATCGGCGACACCGACTACCACCTCGAGCGCGAGGAACGGCTGGTGCGCTCCATGCTGCGCCACCAGCCGCGCTGCGTGGCGCTGACCGGCTCGCAGCACACCGAGACCACGCGCGCGCTGCTGCAGCGCTCGAACATCCCCGTGGTGGAAATGTGGGACCTGCCGACCACGCCGATCGACACCGCGGTGGGCTTCTCCAACGTGAAGGCCGCGCGCGCGATGGTGCGCTACCTCGCCGGGCGCGGCTACCGGCGCATCGGCTTTCTCGGCGGCGCCAGCGAGCTGGACCGGCGCGGGCTGGACCGCATGAAGGGCTACCAGGCCGAGATCAAGGCGCTCGGGCTGGGCGAGCCGCGCATCATCCGCCTGGGCGAATCCCCCATCACCATGAGCCACGGCGCGCCGGCCATCGCCGCGCTGCTGGCGCAATGGCCCGACACCGACGCCGTCATGTGCGTGAGCGACATGTCCGCGTTCGGCGCCGTCATGGAATGCCTGCGCCGCGGCCTGTCGGTGCCCGGCGACATCGCCGTGGCGGGCTTCGGCAACTTCGAGGTGGCCGCCTGCTGCCATCCCGGCATCACCACCATCTCGGTCGACGCGTATGGCATCGGCCTGCGCACCGGCGAGGCGCTGCTGGCCGCGCTGGACGCGCGCGAAGGCGCCGGCGCGGCCAAGGCGCCGCCCAAGAGCGTGAAGATCGACTACGCCGTGCTGGCCCGCGAAAGCGCCTAGACACCCCTGCGGCAACACCATCCGCCCGCTTCGCCACGCGGCCCGGGCACCGCTGTGCAGGTCCGCGCATGCGTGCTAACATCCGAAATTGTTACCGGTAACTTAAACACGCGGAGCACCGCCTGTCCGGCCTGGCCAGCGCGCGCGAAGCGATGCGCGCCGCCGCGCCGGCACCGGTACGCACCACAAACAGATCCTCACGGAGACAAGCAAGATGTCCCAATCCACGCCGCGCCGGCTGCGCAGCCAGAACTGGTTCGACGACCCTTCCCACGCGGACATGACCGCGCTGTACGTCGAGCGCTTCATGAACTACGGCCTGACCCGCGAAGAGCTGCAATCGGGCCGGCCCATCATCGGCATCGCGCAGACCGGCAGCGACCTCGCGCCGTGCAACCGCCACCACATCGAGCTGGCGCAGCGCACCAAGGCCGGCATCCGCGACGCCGGCGGCATCCCGATGGAATTCCCGGTGCATCCGCTGGCCGAGCAGAGCCGCCGCCCCACCGCCGCGCTGGACCGCAATCTCGCCTATCTCGGGCTGGTGGAGATCCTGCACGGCTTTCCGCTCGACGGCGTGGTGCTGACCACCGGCTGCGACAAGACCACGCCCGCGTGCCTGATGGCCGCGGCCACGGTCGACCTGCCGGCCATCGTGCTGTCGGGCGGGCCGATGCTCGACGGCTGGCACCAGGGCAAGCGGGTCGGCTCGGGCACCGTGATCTGGCACGCGCGCAACCTGCTGGCCGCTGGCGAGATCGACTACGAAGGCTTCATGGAACTGACCACGGCCTCGTCGCCGTCGATCGGCCACTGCAACACGATGGGCACCGCGCTGTCGATGAACAGCCTGGCCGAGGCGCTCGGCATGTCGCTGCCGGGCTGCGCCAGCATCCCCGCGGCCTACCGCGAGCGCGGGCAGATGGCCTACGCCACCGGCAAGCGCATCGTCGACCTGGTGCGCGAGGACGTGCGGCCGTCGCGCATCATGACGCGCGCGGCGTTCGAGAACGCCATCGTGGTGGCGTCGGCGCTGGGCGCGTCCAGCAACTGCCCGCCGCACCTGATCGCGATCGCGCGCCACATGGGCATCGCGCTGGGCCTGGATGACTGGCAGCGCGTGGGCGAGCAGGTGCCGCTGCTGGTCAACTGCATGCCGGCCGGCGAATACCTCGGCGAGAGCTTCCACCGCGCCGGCGGCGTGCCGGCCGTGCTGCGCCAGATCGACGCGGCCGGGCTGCTGCGCCGCGAATGCCTGACGGTGTCGGGCCGCCTGATCGGCGACATCGCCAATGCCGCGCCGGACGCCGACCGCGACGTGATCCGCGCTGCCGGGGACCCGCTCAAGCACGGCGCCGGCTTCATCGTGCTGTCGGGCAATTTCTTCGACAGCGCCATCATGAAGATGTCGGTGGTGGGCGACGCCTTCCGGCAGACCTATCTGAGCGAGCCCGGCGCGGAGAACACCTTCGAGGCGCGCGCGATCGTGTTCGAGGGGCCGGAGGACTATCACGCGCGCATCAACGATCCGGCGCTGGAGATCGACGAGCGCTGCATCCTGGTGATCCGCGGCTGCGGCACGGTGGGCTACCCGGGCAGCTCGGAGGTCGTCAACATGGCGCCGCCCGACGAGATGGTCAAGCGCGGCATCACCTCGCTGCCGTGCCTGGGCGACGGCCGCCAGAGCGGCACCTCGGCCAGCCCGTCGATCCTCAACATGTCGCCCGAGGCGGCGGTGGGCGGCGGCCTGGCGCTGCTGCGCACCGACGACCGCATCCGCGTGGACCTCAACGCGCGCAGCGTCAACCTGCTGGTGCCCGAGGACGAGCTGGCGCGCCGCCGCGAGCACGCCAGCTTCACCGCGCCGCCGTCGCAGACGCCGTGGCAGGAGCTGTACCGCAAGCTGGTGGGCCAGTTGTCCACCGGCGGCTGCCTGGAACCGGCCACGCTGTACCTGAAGGTGATCGAGGAACGCGGCGAGCCGCGCCACTCGCACTGAACGCGCACTGAACGCACGCGCCCCCGACAACCGACTCTCCCGCCAACCCATGCGAACCCTCTCTCCCTCCGCCTGCCTGCCGGCCGATCTCGAACAAGCGCTGCTGGTCGGGCGCGTGTGGCGCCGCGCCGGCGACCATGAAGGCCCCTGCGTGGTCGCCGTGCGCGACGGCCACGTCTTCGACATCACGGCCACCGTGCCGACCACCGCCGACCTGTTCGAGCGCGCCGACGCGCTGGAGCTCGCCCGCCACGCGCCCGGCGAGGCGCTCGGCAGCGTGCAGGCGCTGCTGGCCCCGGCGCTGGCGGGCGACGCCGGCGCGCCGGTGCGCCTGCTCGCGCCGTGCGACGTGCAGGCCATCAAGGCGTGCGGCGTGACCTTCGCCGTGAGCCTGATCGAGCGCGTGATCGAGGAGCAGGCCGGCGGCGATCCGGCCCGCGCCAAGGACGTGCGCGAGACCATCACCGCGCTGATCGGCACCGACCTGTCGCAGATCGAGCCCGGCTCCGAGGCCGCGCAGCGGCTCAAGGCGGAGCTCGAGCGGCGCGGCGCGTGGTCGCAGTACATGGAAGTCGGCATCGGCCCCGACGCCGAGGTGTTCTCGAAATCGCAGCCGATGTCGGCGGTCGGCTTCGGCGCCGACATCGGCCTGCATCCGGCCTCGGTGTGGAACAACCCCGAGCCGGAGATCGTGCTGGCGGTCAGCAGCGCCGGCAGGGTGGTGGGCGCCACGCTCGGCAACGACGTCAACCTGCGCGACATCGAAGGCCGCTCCGCGCTGCTGCTCGGCAAGTGCAAGGACAACAACGGCTCATGCGCGATCGGCCCGTTCGTGCGGCTGTTCGATGGGCGCTTCACGCTCGACTCGGTGCGCCGGGAAAGCGTGTCGCTGCGCGTCGAGGGCGCCGGCGACGGCTTCGTGCTCGAAGGCGTGAGCCACATGAGCGAGATCAGCCGCGACCCGGCCGACCTCGTCGCCCAGACCTGCGGCGCGCACCACCAGTACCCGGACGGCTTCATGCTGTTCCTCGGCACCATGTTCTCGCCGATCAAGGACCGCGACGCGCCGGGCGCCGGCTTCACCCATCACCTCGGCGACGTCGTGACCATCTCGGCGCCCGCGCTCGGCGCGCTGGTCAACACGGTGGGGCTGTGCACCGAGATCGCGCCGTGGACCTTCGGCGTGCGCGCGCTGTGCCGCAACCTCGCGCAGCGCGGGCTGCTCGGCGCGGCCTGACGGCGCCGGCCCGGCAGCGGCGGAGACACCAGCGGCGGCGGCACGGCGGAAATGTCCGCATCCCGCCGCCGCGCGGCTCTGGTATGGTTGGCGCTCCGCCGAACGTCGCCCGCCGGGCGCTCCGAGCCGCATGCCACCATCCTTGCCACCGCCTTCCTCCCTGCCCGCCCTGCTCTCCCCGACCGTGCCCGCCGCCTGGCTGGCCGCGCTGCCGGACGTGGTGGCGGCCGGCCTGTCCTCGGGATGGCCGTGGCTGTTCACGCTGGCCGAATGGCTGATCCGGCTGGTCATGCTGGTCTACGTGCCGCAGCGCCGCGCGCCGGCGGCGGCGCGCACCTGGCTGCTGCTGATCTTCTTCCTGCCGTGGCTGGGCCTGCTGCTGTACGCGCTGTTCGGCCGCATCTACTACCCGAAGTCGCGCCGCCTCAAGCTCGCGCGCATCAACCAGGGCATCGAGCGCGTGCGCGGCCCGCTCGAGCGCTTCGCGCCGGTGCAGCCGCTGCCCGCCGGCGTGTCCGCCGACGCCGCCGGGCTGATCGAGCGGCTCGGCTCGTACTGGCCGATGCGCGGCAACGCCGTGGAACTGATGGACGACTACGGCGCCGTGGTCGCGCGCATGATCGCCGACATCGACGGCGCCGCGCGCCAGGTCCACCTGCTGGTCTACATCTACGCGGCCGACGCCACCGCGCGCGCGTTCACCGACGCGCTGCTGCGCGCCGCCGCGCGCGGCGTGCAATGCCGCCTGCTGGTGGATGCGCTGGGTGCCCGCGCCGGCTGGCGCGCGTTCGCGCAAACGCTGCGCCACGGCGGCGTGGAAGTGGTGCAGGCGCTGCCGATGCGCTCGCTCTCGGCCGTGCTCAAGGGCAAGAGCGCGCGCTTCGACCTGCGCAACCACCGCAAGATCCTGGTGGTGGACGGCAGCATCGGCTACATCGGCTCGCAGAACGTGATCGACGCCGAATCCACGCCCGGCCTGCCCAACGAGGAACTGGTGGCGCGCGTGACCGGCCCGGTGGTGACGCAGCTGCAGGCGGTGTTCCTGGCCGACCGCTACCTGGAAACCGGCGAGACCGGCGAGGCCGCGCAGACCGAACGTGGCGGCTTCGTCGCCGGGAACTTCCCGCCGCCGCAAGCCGCCGGCGCGCACACCGCGCAGATGCTGCCCAGCGGCCCCGGCTACGGCACGCAGAACGCGCAGATGGCGCTGGTCAGCATGATCCACCGCGCACGCGCGCGGGTGGTCATCACCACGCCCTACTTCGTTCCCGACGAAGCCTTCCTGCAGGCGCTGCAACTGGCCTGCTACCGCGGCGTGGCCGTGCACCTGGTGCTGTCGCGGCGGATCGACCAGCGCTTCACGCAGGCCGCGCAGGAAGCCTATTTCGGCGTGCTGCTCGACGCGGGCGTGCACATCCACCTGTACAAGCCGGCCTTCCTGCACGCCAAGCACGTGACCATCGACGACGAAGTGGCGATGGTGGGATCGACCAACATGGACATCCGCTCGTTCGCGCTCAACGCGGAGGCCGCGCTGGTCATCTACGACCACGCGGTGGTGGCGCGCATGCGCGAGATCCAGGCGCGCTACTTCCGCGACAGCGCGCAGGTCGACCGCGCCGCCTGGCAGCGGCGGCCGCTGCGCCGGCGCACCTGGCAGAACCTCTGCCGGCTGGCCGATTCGCTGCTGTAGGGATTGCCGCGCGCGGACCGGGCCGCCATGCGCCCGCTCAGAAATGGTGCGCGATGCCGACGGTGAGGCTGTGCACCGAGCCGCCCGGCTTGGGCAGCGGGAAACCGTTCTCCGGCTCGTAGTTGTAGGTCAGGGCCGAGGCCGAGCTGTTCCTGATGAAACCGAAGCGGGCGTAGAGCGAGGTTCTCTTCGACAGGAAATAGTCGTCGCCGAACGTCATGCCCCAGGCATGGTTCGCCTTTTGCGTGGTGTCGCGGAACCCCGCCGTGACGCGCAGCAGGTGCGCCCCGATCTTCTTCTGCACCCCGGCGAAGTAGAGCATGGCATTGGCGCCGCCGGTGTTCCTCGGGTTGATCCACGACAGCACCGCCGTGCCGGTCAGGAAGCCGAAGTCGTGCGAGACGTTGAGCAGGACGTTGTCGGTGCGGATCGACGGCTCCCGGGTGGCGTCGTGGCTGCATTGCGACGTTGCCGCCGGGCTCGGGTCGCACCAGTTCTGGGAGTAGGACGCCGACATGAAATTTTCCTGGCTCGCATAGTAGATCGACAGCGACTGGTTGTGCGTCCTCGGGCCGACGTCCTGGTTTCCCTTCAGCGCGTAGAACGCGTTGATGCCGACGTGCTCCCACAGCAGCGGCGTGGTGTAGCTGATCGAGTTGTTGATGCGGTTGATGTCGAGGCTCGAGCCGTAGCCCAGGTCGCTGAAGGCGGCCAGGTACGAATAGATGGACTGGTGCCCGGTGGCCAGGAACGGGTCGGCGCCGATCGCCAGCGACGAGGCGCCGCTGAGCTGCTTGCCGAGCGAGACGGTGCCCCAGTCGGTGCTCGACAGCCCGACGAACGAGCCCCGGTTGAAGAAGGAGGTCTTGCTCTGCTGCGTGCCGGAATCCGGGTTGAAACCGCTCTCCAGGCGGAAGAACGCCGTCAGCCCGCGGCCGAGGCTCTCCTGCCCGTAGATGCCGAACTTCGAGGTCCAGGCGTTGTTGCTCTCCACCCGCTTCATGTTGCCGCTGGGCCCGTGCGTGTAGTCCAGCCCGACGTCGACGGTGCCGTACAACGACAGCATGCTCCTGCCCGGCATGACGCCCAGCGCGCCCGGGCCCACCCCCTGCAGGACCAGGCGCTGAATATCGACCATCGAGTCGGCCTCCGCCCATGAACTGGCGGAACCGCAGGACACTACCGTGGCAACACAAAGCAAACCGACGCGCTTTCCAAGCATATGCACCTCTCCGATCTGATGAAGTCGTGATGACGTTGCGGCAGCCAGAACCGTCTGGCGCCACTAATTGACCAATCGTCAATTACACGATGCCAGATGCAATATTGATGACACATCTATTTCCCCAATCTGGGGATTTACTGCTGCAAGAAAGGCGTGTCCACTGCTGGCATGAGGACTGGCTGCGCTCATGACCGGCGCGCAAGCGGGGTCGCGCGGGAAGAACCGGGACGGAAGGAATCGCAGCCGCGAACGGGCTGCGAAGGTACTGCGGCAGACGTGATCGGCCGGGCCGCGCCGCGGCTTGCGTGGCGCGGCATCGACCGCTCTTTTCAGGCGGGATTGCCCGCGGCATTGGCACTGGCCCGGCCGCGGCGATGCCGGCGCCGCCAGGGGCGACGCCGGCAGGTCGATTACATCGACAGGCTCAGTTCGAGCTCCGTGATCGCCTGCTTCGCGCGGACCTGGCAGGTCGTGTAGCGGCGCAGCGCCCTGGACAGCCGGCGCGCGGCGTCCCCGCCGTTGCCATCGTTCATCGACGACTCGCACTCCATGCCTTCCTGCAGGGCGTTGTCCGCGCGCAGGATCAGTCCGGCAAGGTAGGCCGAGCCGGCCACGCCGGGCGAGACCCTGCGCGCGCCGTCGAGCCGCCGCCGGGCGTCGTCGAGCAGTTGGGAAGCGCGGAGCTTTGCGTCCTCGAGCATCTCCCCGGGGGTGCGGCGCAGCCGGATCTCCCAGAACTCGTTGGCTTCGTCGTGGTAGTAGTAGCCGTGGCCGGGAATATGCATGAGCGCGCGCCGGTTGGCCGGCCCCACGCATCCCATGTACAGGCCCTGATCGCCGTCGTCCGGACGCATGACGGCGGTGAACGCATTGACGCGATGGCAGATCGAGCTGGGCCACGGGCTGCCGGCAAGCCAGGCCTGCTCGCGCTCCGCGTGGGACATGCGCTGGCCGTCCTCGCGGTAGCGCTCGGGCGCGCTGGTCGAATAGATGCGCGCCATCACGTCGACGTCGATGCGGCCATGCGCCGCCTTGAGCGACTCGAACAGGTAGCGGTTGCGTCCTTGCGAGCTCTTGGTCGAGAGCGCGGGCGCGAGCTGCCGGTCGCCGAGATAGGCGAGGTCCGCCGGCCGGTTCTGGACCCAGCCTTCGACCGGGTTGAAGGCATATCCCTGGTCCGGGGCCAGGAACCCGGCGGCGGAACGCGGGTGCATGGAATTGTTGTTCGCATACAGGAACTCGTAGGACCGGCCCTGCTCGTCGAACGAGAGTTCGCGCAGGATGGGGTCGCTGCCCACGGCGTTCGACGGCCTCGCCTCGCACACGTATGCATAGCGCCCGTCCGCGTAGAAGCCCCCCACCGAACCGAGGATGGTGCCCACGTCGCCGATCGGCCATCCCATCTCGTTGCCGAGCGCGTCCGCGGCGGTATCGGCGAAGCGCAGGTTGTGGAACACCGACGCGCCGCGCCGCAGGCCGTAGCCGCGGTCGCTCGTTTCCTCGATGCCGTGCAGGCCGCCGCCGTGGTGGATGTAGGCCACGCCCTTGCTGTTCATGCCCGGATGCCCGGCGAAAAAATACTGCCCCAGGCCCGGGATGAAGCCGTTGATGGAAAACGGCGTGTAGATGAACGCGTGCCCGTCGTCGGGGAATGCGGCGATCGTCACCTGGAACGTGCAGTCGTGGTCGGTGGTCGAGCCCGAGACCAGCGCGCCGTCCGACGTTGCCTCGCCCCAGGCGCAGGCGCCGCTGCACAGGTCGACGGAACGGTCCGCGTGCGCCGAGCTCATGCTCTGGCCGCCCAGGTAGGAGGAGTCGGCCTGGCCTTCGCCTTCATCCAGGCTGTCGGCGGTGAGGTCGCGCACGCCGTGGCCGCGGATGCCGCTCCAGATCGGCTCGAAGTGCCCGGTCCAGAGCTGAATGGCCGTCCAGTAGTTGATTTCGATGCCGTGCTCTTTCGCGGCATCGATCCAGCCGCGCACCATCTCGCCGATCTCCGGCGTGTTCTCCTGCATGTGGACGTGCCAGTTCTTGACGATCTCGATCTCGTGCGCGCGGAACCGGCGCGCGGCGAGCCGTTCCACGGGCCACTTGCCGAAGATGTCGATGATCTGCTGGATGTATTGCCGCCCCATCTCGTGCGACGATCCGCGCAGCACCACGATCGGGCAGATCGCGGGAACGATGGGCACGTCGCCGGCGAACTCGATCTCCGTGCCGCGCCGCGACAGCTCGATCGCCGGCAGGCCCTCTCCGGCCAGCGCGGCCGGGTCCGGTTCCGTGCCATCGAGCAGGGCTTCCACCCGCCGGCACGCCTCGACGGCGCCGTCGAAATGCCGCGCGGCCTCCGCGGCGTCCTGCGCGCTCTGCGTGAACGCCGCGAAATACATATTGCTGCCGGTAAAACGGCCCGCATACCATTTCGCCTTGGCGATCATCAGCGTCGCGGCATCGAGGGCCGCGCGCGCCTTCACCGCGTGCGCGTCGGCCGGACTGCATTGGTTGAGCGCGCGATGCGCGTCGTAGAGCGCGTACTGCGCTGCCACCGCCTGCGCGGCAAGGCTGGCCGGGGTATGGGTCGTTTGCAGGCTGGCTGCGCTGTGTTCTTGGTTGGTGCTCATTTCCATTCTTTCAGAAAACTCGGTCGATATTCCGATGACCGCTTGCGGATCGATGCATCGCTCGGGCGCGGACCGCCGGTCCGCCCTTACGAGGAAAACCTGTAGGAACCCAGGCGCAGCACCAGCAGCATCGCGGCGCACAGGGCGCCGGACGCGCACAGCAGCGCGTACTTGTAGGTGGCGAAGTGATCGAACGAGAGGCCGAACAGGACCGGCCCGGCGATGCCGCCCAGGCCATGCACGAAAAAGAGGACCCCGTAGATCCGCCCGAAGGACTTGAGGCCGAAATATTTCTTGACGAAGAACGGCAGGAAATCGCCTTCCGCCCCGAGCGCGAAGCCGAGCAGCAGGCCGGCGAAGGCGGAGAACTGGATCGCGCGCGACAGCTCCGACGCCATCAGCACCGCGCCCGCGGTGGCCAGGCAGAACGCGGCCGCCGCCACCTTCCTGGCCGCGAACCGGTCGATCAGATAACCGCTGACGACCCGCCCCAGCACCACCCCCGCCCCGCTCACCGCCACGGCCCGCGCCGCCAGCTGCGGCGTGATGCCGCCGTCGACGAGCAGCGACACGAAATGCACCGACATGCCGAGCGTGGCCATCGATACCAGCAGCGTGACGGCGAGGATCAGCCACAGGCGCCGGTCGGCAAGCGCTTCGCGCACGGTGTATCCGGGCACCGGCATGCTGCCCGCGGGCAGGCGGCGCTGCCGCGCATGCCCGCGCAGGCCACGCGCGCCGCGCGAGATGATGGCGCAGGCCAGCCAGCCGAGCAGCAGCGCCCCGGCCGCGAGCCCGGCGTAGGCGCTGCGCCAGCCGTAGTGCGCGATCAGCGTCTGCGCGATGACCGGCATGGAGATCGTGCCGACGCCCATGCCGATTCCCGCCAGCCCCAGCGCGACGCCGAGCCTGTCGCGCAGGCATCTTGCCAATACCGTGAGATAGCCCGGCGGCGTGGTGCCGGCGCCCGCCACGCCGATGCCGAAGCTGAGCGCGGCGAACAGCCAGGGCGAATTCCCGCAGAGCGACTGAATCGCCATGAAGACCGCCATCACCGAGGCCGAGCCGCCGATGACCCTGGTTTCGCCAAAGCGGTCGATCAGTTGGCCGACCACGATCGAGCCCGCGGCCAGCCCCAGCATCGAGAGCACGCCCGCCGCCGAGGTCTGCGCGCGGCCCCAGCCGAACTCGTAGGCGATGGGCTGGAGGAAGACCGAGATCGTGCCGAAGTAGAGCGGCGCGAAGCCGGCGCAAAGGCCCAGCGCCGCGCCGAACACGATCAGGGCCCGATGCGGGGCGGAAAGCCCGCCGGCCGGCGGCGCGGCAAAGGCGGCTGCCGGCGGGGGCGCGGCGACATCCTGGTCAAGGTGGATCGACATGGTTGCCTTTCGGATGAGATGGCGAGGGTGGCTGATGTCCGGGTGCGCCGCGTGCTGCCGCGCCCCTTTTTTGACGTAACGCCAATTACTCTATCTTTGAATTGACGTATAGTCAAATAGATCGGGCGCGGACGCCACCGGCGATCCGTCGCAGTTGCCCGTCCGCGGCGATGGAGCGCAGGCAGAGACGCTATACTGGCGCGGAATTGCGTGCCGCGAGAGGACGCCGGCAGTGCGCCGCGCGCGCTGACAACGAAGATGAATGACTTAGTGGCGGGGAAAATCTTGTCGGAGAAGGCCAATGCGGCGCAGGTGCGCCGGCCGGGGCGCAGGCCGAGAAACGCGACCGGCGCAAGCCCGGGCGGGCTGTCGCGCGATGCCATCGTCCAGCACGTGGTCCAGCTCGCGCAGAAGGAGCCGTTCGCCGAGATCACGATCGCCCGGCTGGCGAACGAGCTCGGGGTCGCGACTTCGCTGATCCATTACTTCCTGGGAAGCCGCGACGACATCCTGAGCCTGATGCTCAACTATGCGCTGAAGGAAGTCTGCGACCGCGCGCCGCCGCTCACCGGGCAATGGCGCGCCGATGCGGAGGCGCTGCTGCGCGAAGTGCAGCAGATGCAGTCGCGCTGGAAGGGCATCACCGCGCAGATCGCCACCTCCAGCCGGTACCGGCTGTTCCAGCACCAGCTACTGGATGGCAAGGACTACGGGCTGGTGTTCTTCGACCGCATGGGCCGCATCCTGCAGAGCGGCGGCTTCAGCGGCGCGCAGGCGGCAAGCGCCCATCACCTGCTGATGCTGTTCCTGGTCTCGGTCGCCAGCGCGCAGGTCTTCCAGCAGGAGCCGAGCGCGAAGCGGGAATACCTGCGCGGCCATGTCGGGCAGTTCCCCGCCGGGGACTATCCCGGCTGCGCCTTCATGCTCGACGATTTCGCCGCCATCGACACGCCGACGACGTTCGAGAAGGGGCTGCGCCTGCTGCTGGACGGCATCGACGCATGGCCGCGGGACGGCGCGAAGCCGGCACGGGCCGCGCGCGCCAGGCCGGCAAAGACAAAGACCGCCTGAGCGGATGCCACCGGCGGCGCGAAGCCCGCCGGCAGGCCGCCCGCTGCCGTCCCCGGTCAGAGCACGGTCCCCTGGCCAGGCAACCGTAGGCGGCGGCGAGACTCAACGCGCTTCGACAAACCCCAGCACCGTCTCCAGCATCGCCCGCAACGCGGGCTGGATGCGCGTGGCCCGCGCCTCGTCGTAGGCGAACGGATAGACCTCGCTCATGTACGCGCACTGTGTCAGCTCGAGCTGCACGGCATGCACGCCCTGCGCCGGCGCGCCGTACTGGCGCGTGATGTAGCCGCCCTTGAAGCGCCCGTTCAGGATCGCGGTGTGATCCGGCACCGCGCTGGCGATGTCCAGCAACTGGTCGGCCAGCGCCGCGTCGCAACTGGCGCCCTTGGCGGTGCCGAGGTTGAAGTCGGTCAGCTTGCCCTCGAAGAAGCGCGGCAGCACCGAGCGGATCGAGTGCGCGTCCCACAGCGCGATGGTGCCGTGCGCGGCGCGCAGGCGCGCGAGTTCCTCGGCCAGCGCGGCGTGGTACGGGCGCCAGACCGCGTCGCGGCGCGCGGCGATCTCGTCGTCGGCGGGCAGGCTGCCGTCGGCGTAGACCGGGGTCTTGTCGAAGGTGTCGACCGGGCACAGGCCGGTGGTGTCCTGGCCGGGATAGAGGTTGGCGTTGTCGGGCGGGCGGTTCAGGTCCACCACGTAGCGCGAGTGCGTGGCCACCAGGATGGAGGCGCCAAGCTCGCGCGCGAAATCGTAGAGGCGCGCGAGGTGCCAGTCGGTGTCGGGCACGGTGCGCGCCTCGGCGGTGAGGCGGCCGGAGACGGAGGCCGGCAGGTAGGTGCCGACGTGCGGCATCGACACCAGCAGCGGGCGCGTGCCGCGATGGAGCGTGAAGGCGGGGGTATCGGTAGAGAAGGACATATCGTTCTGTTTGCGACGGGGTACGGCGGTAGCCACGGTATTGCGGCGATGGCGCGGTGGTGATGCGGTGGTGATGCGGTGATGCGGTGATGCAGTGGTAACGCGACGGCAGCGCGCGGCCACCGCGGCGCTGCCATCCTTGCGCCGCCGCGCCCGATGCTTGCCATGTCAAGCATCGCGGCGCATGGCGGCGCCGGGATTCAGTCGGTCAGCAGGCTGGCGCGGGCGGCGGCGAAGCGTTCGCCCGCCTGCGGCTGCAGCGGGTGAACGCCGTGCTGCACGCGCACGCGGCCGGCCGTGCGGACTTCCGCTAGTGTCTCATGCCCGTGGTTGGCGAACACGTGGACGGCCAGCGCCTGGCTGCCGGACAGGCCCGCCAGCGCCGGGTGGGCACCGTCGAGCACGGCGAAATCGGCCTGCTGCCCGACCGCCAGCGCGCCGATGGCGCGGCCGGAAGCGCGCGCGCCGCCGGCCGCGGCGTCGAGGTACAGGCGGTCTGCCACCTGGCGATGGGTATCGGAGGCCAGCACGTTGCGGCGCTGCAGGCCGAGGCGCTGGCCGTATTCGAACAGCCGCAGCTCCTCCGCCACGCTGACGCTGGCGTGGCTGTCCGAGCCGATGCCCCACACGCCGCCCTGCGCGAGATAGGGCGTGGCGTCGAACACGCCGTCGCCGAGGTTGGCCTCGGTGGTCGGGCAGATGCCGGCCACCGCGCCGCTGTGCGCGAGGCGGCGGCGCTCGTCCCAGTCCATGTGGGTGGCATGCACGAGGCACCAGCGCCCGTCCACCTCGGCATGGTCGAGCAGCCACGCCACCGGGCGCGTGCCGGTGAGCGTGATGCATTCGTCCACCTCGCGCTGCTGCTCGGCGATGTGGATGTGCACCGGCGCCAGCGCGTCCATCGCGTGCAGGCCGGCCACCGCCTCGGCCAGGCTTTCCGGCGGCACCGCGCGCAGCGAGTGCGGGGCGAGGCCGAGACGCGCCTGGCCGTGGCAGTGCGGCGCCAGCCGCGCGAGCAGGTCGAGCATGGCGCCGGTCTGGTGCAGGAAGCGGCGCTGGTCGGCCAGCGCGGGCTTGCCGCCGAAGCCGGCGGTCTGGTACAGCACCGGCAGCAGCGTGATGCCGATGCCGGCGTTGCGCGCGGCGCGCAGCAGGCGCAGCGACATCTCGGCCGGCTCGGCGTAGGGCTTGCCGTCTTCGCCGTGGTGCACGTAGTGGAACTCGCACACGCTGGTGTAGCCGGCGCGCAGCATCTCCACGTAGAGCTGGGTGGCGATGGCTTCGAGCGTGTCGGGCGACAGCCGCAGCGCGAAGCGGTACATCAGCTTGCGCCAGCTCCAGAACGAGTCGGCCTCGCCGCCGCCGCCGTCGCTGCGGTATTCGGTCAGGCCGGCGAAGCCGCGCTGGAACGCGTGCGAATGCAGGTTGGGCATGCCGGGCAGCAGCGGGCCGGCGGCATGCGGCACGCCGGCGGCATCGACCGCGCCGGCATCGGGCCGCACGGTCACGAGCGTGCCCGCGCCATCCCACTGGAACAGGACGTTGCGCGCCCAGCCATCGGGCAGCAGCGCTGCGGTGGCGAACAGGGTTCCGGCGTTCATGCGCGCGCTCCCGCCGCCCCGTACACGCGGCCTTGCCGCACCACCGCCGCGGCCGGATTGCGGCCGAACCAGTAGGCCAGTTCGGCGGGGGAATCGACCTGCCACAGCACGAAGTCGGCGCCGCGCCCGGCCGCCAGCAGGCCGTGCCGGTCGGCCGCGCCCAGCGCGCGCGCGGCGTGGCGGGTGACGCCGGCCAGCACTTCCGGCACGGTCATCCGGAACAGGGTGCAAGCCATATTCATCATCAGCAGCAGCGAAGTGACCGGCGAGGTACCGGGATTGTGGTCGGTGGCGATCGCCATCGGCACGCCGTGCCGGCGCAGCAGCGCCAGCGGCGGCAGGTTGGTGTCACGCAGGAAATAATAGGCGCCGGGCAGCAGGACCGCCACCGTGCCGGACCCGGCCAGCGCGGCCACGCCCGCTTCGTCGAGGTGCTCGAGGTGGTCGGCGGACAGCGCGCGGTGGCGCGCGGCCAGCACGCTGCCGCCGAGGTTGCTGAGCTGCTCGGCGTGGAGCTTGACGCGCAGGCCGTGGCCCGCGGCGGCCTCGAACACGCGCGCGGTCTGCGCGAGGCTGAAGCCGACCGATTCGCAGAACGCGTCCACCGCGTCGACCAGCCCTTCGCCGGCCAGCGCGGGCAGCATGGTGTCGCACACCAGCGCGATGTAGTCGTCGGCGCGGCCGGCGTATTCGGGCGGCAGCGCGTGCGCGCCGAGGAAGGTGGTGTGCACCGTGACGCCGAAGGCCGCGCCGAGGCGGCGCGCCACGCGCAGTTGCTTGCGCTCGGTGGCGAGGTCGAGGCCGTAGCCGGACTTGATCTCGATGGCGGTCACGCCTTCGGCCAGCAGCGGCGCCAGGCGCGCGGCGGCAAGCGCGAACAGCGTGTCTTCGTCGGCCGCGCGCGTGGCGCGCACGGTGGAGACGATGCCGCCGCCGGCGCGCGCGATCTCTTCATAACCGGCGCCGGCCAGGCGCATGGCGAATTCGTCGGCGCGCTGGCCGCCGTAGACGAGGTGCGTGTGGCAGTCGACCAGCCCGGGCGTGATCCACGCATTGCCGGCGTCGTGGCGCGGCAGGCCGGCGTAGTCCGCCGGCAAACCGGCGAGCGGGCCAAGCCAGGCGATGCGGCCATCCTGCACGGCCAGCGCCGCGTCGCGGATGGCGTTGGCGGGATCGGCATCGGGCAGCAGGTGGCAGCGGTGCCAGACGCCGTCGGCCGAGGTGGCCTGCGCCGGATTCTGATTCATCGGGGATTCTCCATGACGAGGGTGACGGTCAGGCAGAGCGCGGAGCCGGCCGCGGCGCGCACCGGCGTGGCGGGCACGCCGGCGGCGAACAGCAGGCCGTCGCCGGCGGCAAGAGTCTGGTCGCCGACGTGCCACGCGCCTTCGACGGCAAACAGCAGCACGGCATCCGTGCCGGCGGCGAGCGTGAAACCGCCGCGCTGCGCCAGTACGCTCGCGCGGCACCGGCCGCGGCGCGTCATCACGTTGAAATCGCGCGTGGCGCCGTCGATCAGCGTGGCCTGCACGCCGCGCTCGCCGGCGAACGCGAACGGCGCGCCGATCTTGTCGAGCCGGTGGTCGAAGCTGCCGTCGTCGGCCAGCAGGCGCACGCCCGCGCCGCCGAGCAGCGCGATCTGGCGGTCGATGCCGGGGAAGGCCGAGAACGGACCGTCGGCGCCGATGTCCGCCACGCTCACGCGCCACTGGAAGGCATCCATGCCGGCGCCGGGCGGAAAGGCCGCGATCTCGCGCGTGACGCCGCCGCCGTTCTTCCACGGCCGCGGCGCCAGCGCGGCGAGCGAGAAGCGTTGCGCGCCGTTCATGCGTGCCGCGCCTTCGGCGTCGCGCGGGCCGCCTTGGTGAGTTGGTGTTCGTTGGCGTTCATCTCTGGTTCTCCTGCTGGTCGGGTCTTTGGGGTTCGGGTTTCGGGCCGGGCCGCGGTGACTTGGCGCGTGTCGCTTGCGGGGGCGTCGGCCCTCTCCCCCCGGCCCCTCCCGCTCGCGGGAGAGGGGAGCACGAACAGGGCCGCCGGATACGCCGGAGCCAGTGGTTCTACGAGGCATGCGAAGGCAGCACCGCCCGCACCGCCTCCGGCCAGCCCGCGCCCGCGTCGCCCTGCCTGACCCACTGCTTCATCGCCTCGATGTCGGGCGCGAGATAGCGGTCGCTCTCCACGAAAGCCACGCGCGCGCGGATGCGCGCGATCTCGCCTTCGAGCAGCGGCGACGACTGCAGCGGGCGGTGGAACTCGATGCCCTGCGCGGCGGCCATCGCTTCGATGCCGACCACCACCGCGGTGTTCTCGGCCATCTCGCCGAGGCGGCGCGCGCCGTAGGTGGCCATCGACACGTGGTCCTCCTGGTTGGCCGAGGTGGGCAGGCTGTCGACGCTGGCCGGATGCGCCAGCGACTTGTTCTCGGAGGCCAGCGCGGCGGCGGTGACTTGCGCGATCATGAAGCCGGAGTTCAGGCCGCCGTCGCGCACCAGGAACGGCGGCAGGCCGGACAGCCCGGTATCGAGCAGCAGCGCGAGGCGGCGCTCGGAGATGGCGCCGATCTCGGCGATCGCCAGCGCGATGATGTCGGCGGCGAAGGCCACCGGCTCGGCGTGGAAGTTGCCGCCGGAGATCACGTCGCCCTGCTCGGGGAACACCAGCGGGTTGTCGGAGGCGGCGTTGGCCTCGATGCCGAGCACGCGCGCGGCGTGCCGCAGGTTGTCCAGGCACGCGCCCATCACCTGCGGCTGGCAGCGGATCGAGTACGGGTCCTGCACGCGGCCGCACTGCCGGTGCGAATCGACGATGCGGCTGCCGTCGAGCAGCGCGTGCGCCGCGCCGGCCACGGCGATCTGGCCGGGCTGGCCGCGCGCGGCGTGGATACGCGCGTCGAACGGCTTGACCGAGCCCTTGATGGCCTCGAGCGAGAGCGCGCCCGCCACCAGGCCGGCGGCGAGCAGGTCCTCGGCGGCGAACAGCCCGGCCAGCGCCAGCGCGGTGGAGACCTGCGTGCCGTTGAGCAGCGCCAGCCCTTCCTTGGGACCCAGCGTGAACGGTGCCAGCCCGGCATGGGCCAGCCCTTCGGCGGCGGGGCGGCGCCGGCCGCCGATCATCACCTCGCCCACGCCGATCAGCGTGCACGACAGATGCGCGAGCGGCGCGAGGTCGCCCGAGGCGCCGACCGAGCCCTTGGCCGGAATGCACGGCGTGACGCCGTGGTTGGCCAGCGCCAGCAGCGCCGCGATGATCTCGGGACGGATGCCGGAATGGCCGCGCGCCAGGCTCACGGCCTTGATCGCGAGGATCAGGCGCACCGTGTCGGGCGCGAGGTCGGCGCCGGTGCCGACGCTGTGCGACAGCACCAGGTTGCGCTGCAGCTCGGCCAGCTTGTCGTGCGCGATGCGCGTCTGCGCCAGCTTGCCGAAGCCGGTGTTGATGCCGTAGACCACGGCGTCGGCGTCGATGATGTCCTGCACGGTGGCCTGCGCGGCGCGCACGCCTGCCCACGCGGCATCGTCCATCGCCAGGCGCACTTCGCCGCGGTGGATGCGGCGCAGGTCGGCCAGCGCCACGGCGCCGGGCCGCAGGATCAGCAGCGGGCGGGCGGTGGCGGGCTGGGTGCTGGTATCGGTCATTTGTCTTTCCCTATCTATACAGCCATGTTCGGCAAGCGTCGTCCGGTTGGACCTGCGAAAAAGCCGGCGTCCGGCGGATCAGCCGAAGGCCGGGCTGCCGTCGGCGCGGAAGCGGCTGCCGAGGCGGTAGCGGCTGCCCGGATGCAGGCAGCGCACGAAGGTGACGGGCGTGCCGCCGGTCCAGGTGCGGCGCGTCAGCAGCAGGCAGGGCTGGCTGCCGGGCATTTCCAGTTGCGCGGCCTGCTCGGGCGTGGCGGCGATGGCGGGTTTCATGGCGTCGGTGCCCGGCGCGGATCGCCGCCGCCGGCACGGCCTTGCGCCCGGAAAACGCGGGCGCGGTCCCGCCGGTGCCGTGGCGCGGAGGCAGGCAATCCACGTCCCCGCATGCGAAATCCCATCTTCCCTGGCTCCCTTGGTGCGAGGCGAACGATGGCGGCGCCGGTCGCCGGTCGCCGGTTGTTTCCCGGCAATTTAGCAATCCTGTATATACAAGTCAACGCGCGGTTAACCCGGGGCGGCGGGAAAAACCGGCGCCGCCGGCACATGGCGCGCGGCGGGACGGCCGGTTCAGGCCAGTTCAGGCCGGTTCAGGCCAGTTCAGGCCGGTTCAGGCCGGTTCAGGCCGGTTCAGGCTGTCAGGGACAAGGTCAGGGTCAGGCGTCGAAGAAGGACGCCACCGTGGGATAGCGCAGGCGCAGGCGCAGCTCCCGCTTGAGACGGGTGTTTTCCAGCCGGCGCGATTCGCTCATGAAGCTGAGCAGGTTGGGCGCGACCGCCTCGCGCAGTTGCGCGCGGCTCAGGCGCGGCGGGCGCGGCAGGCCGCGGCGGTCGGCCACGAGGTCGAAATAGTCGGCCATGCGCATCTCGGTGTCGTCGCTGGCGTGCACCACGCGCTGGGCGCGCCCGCGGAACAGCGCGGCCACCATCGTGCGCGCCAGGTCCAGCGCATGGATGTGGTTGGTGTAGACGTCGTCCTGCGGCGCCAGCGCCGGCGTGCCCTTGGCCAGGCGGGCCAGCGGCAGGCGGTTCTCGGCGTAGATGCCGGGGATGCGCACGATCGAGGCGCGCCAGCCGCTGTCGCGCCCGAAGCCGCGCACGGCGCGCTCGGCGGCCACGCGGCGGCGCGCGCGCGCGGTCTGCGGGCGCACCGGGTGCGACTCCCGCAGGCGCGCGCCGGCGCGGTCGCCGTACACGCCCGAGGTGCTGGCGTAGACCAGGGCCGGGCGCGCGGGCCGGCGCCCGGGCCGTTTGTCGTCCTGCTCGGGTAGAATGGCGGGCTTGGCAGACCAGCCGGCGGCACGGGCTGGCGAGCGCCGCCAGGCGCCTCGCCGCAGCGCGCGCAGCAGCGCCAGCGTGCGCGGGTCGCCCTCGCCGGCGGCCGGCGGCGGCGCCAGGTGCAGCACGCGGCTGGCCAGTCCGGCCAGGCGCGCGAGCGTGGCCGGGCGGTCCAGGTCGGCCAGCAGCGGCACGGCGCCGCCGTCGCGCAGCTCACTGCGGCGCGATGGCTGCGAAGTGGTGGCAAAGACGCGCCAGCGCGTCGACAGAATACGAAGGCAGCGCGTGCCCACGTCCCCGCAGCCTACGATCAGCAGGCGCGGCCGGCCCAGGCGGCGTCGCGACAGTTTTTTGCTCATAGAGTGATTATGGCTTACCAAGTTACCGTCATGCCCAGCGGGCGCCAGTTCGAAGCCGCCGACGACGAGACCATCCTCGCCGCGGCGCTGCGCCACAGCATCGGCCTGCCCTACGGCTGCAAGAACGGCGCGTGCGGTTCCTGCAAGGGCCGCGTCACCGCCGGCAGCATCGTACAGGGCGACCACGCCGCCTCCGCGCTGTCCGCGCAGGAGGAAACCGAGGGCCGCGCGCTGTTCTGCTGCGCCCGGGCCGCCTCGGACATCACCATCGAATGCCGCGAGGTGCAGGGCGCCGGCGACATCCCGATCAAGAAGGTGCCGTGCCGCGTGGCCAGCCTGGAGCGCGTGGCCGACGACGTCATCGTGGCCCGCCTGCAGCTGCCGGCCACCGAGCGCCTGCAGTACCTGGCCGGCCAGTACGTGGAATTCCTGCTGCGCGACGGCAAGCGCCGCAGCTACTCGATCGCCACGCCGCCGCACCAGGAAGGCCCGATCGAGCTGCACTTCCGCCATATGCCCGGCGGCACCTTCACCGACTACGTGTTCGGCGCCAGGGAAGGCCAGCCCGCCATGAAGGAGCGCGACATCCTGCGCTTCGAAGGCCCGCTCGGCAGCTTCTTCCTGCGCGAGGACTCCGACAAGCCGATCATCCTGCTGGCCTCCGGCACCGGCTTCGCGCCGATCAAGGCCATCGTCGAGCATGCCGCCTACACCGGCATCACGCGCCCGATGACGCTGTACTGGGGCGGCCGCCGCCCGGCCGACCTGTACATGCACGCGCTGTGCGAGCAGTGGGCGCGCGAGCTGCCCAACTTCCGCTACGTGCCGGTGATCTCCAACGCGCAGCCCGCCGACGACTGGGACGGCCGCACCGGCTTCGTCCACGAGGCGGTGATGGAAGACCATCCCGACCTGGCCGGCTTCGAGGTCTACGCTTGCGGCGCGCCGGTGATGGTCAACGCCGCGCGCAAGGACTTCACGCTGCGCTGCGACCTGCACGAAGACGCCTTCTTCGCCGACTCGTTCACCTCCGAGGCCGACATGCACGCGGCCCCGGCGGCCTGAGCGCCGCGCGGACCGTCCTGTTGCCGCAACAATGCCCGGCCCGTCCAAAATTCGTTTTGACAGCCGGGCGCGTGCGCCTTATATTTGCCGCCATGAACTACGCAATGGTCCGACGCAGCTACCGTACGATGCTCCCCACCGGGGTGCCGCGCGGCTGACCGTCCATCGCTTTTGTTCAGGTCGACGAGCCACGGGCAACCCCCGTGGCTTTTTGTTTTTGCAGTCCCTTTTTTGCAGTCCCTTTTTTTGCGCGCCCCCCTTGCGCGCGACCAACCGCTCTCCTCTCCCCCGTTTCACGCCGACCCCTGGAGTCCGCCATGGCATTTGCTGAGTATCCCGTCCAATCCCTGATGTACATCACCAACCGGCCCGAACTGGTCTTCACCGAAGGCAAGGGCTCGTGGCTCACGGACCATAACGGCAAGCGCTACCTGGACTTCGTGCAGGGCTGGGCGGTCAACTGCCTGGGCCACTCCAGCCAGGTCATGATCGACGCGCTGACGGCGCAGGCCGGCAAGCTGCTCAACCCGAGCCCGGCGTTCTACAACGAACCCATGCTGAGGCTGGCCAGGCAGCTCACCGACCATAGCTGCTTCGACAAGGTCTTCTTCGCCAACAGCGGCGCCGAGGCCAACGAAGGCGCGATCAAGCTGGCGCGCAAATGGGGCCGCAAGCACAAGGGCGGCGCCTACGAGATCATCACGATGGACCACAGCTTCCACGGCCGCACGCTCGCCACCATGAGCGCGTCGGGCAAGGCCGGCTGGGACACGCTGTTCGCGCCGCAGGTGCCGGGCTTCCCCAAGGCCGACCTGAACGACCTGGCCTCGGTGGAAAAGCTCATCACCGACAAGACCGTGGCCATCATGCTCGAGCCGGTGCAGGGCGAAGGCGGCGTGATCCCCGCCACGCGCGAATTCATGCAGGGCCTGCGCAAGCTGGCCGACCAGCACAAGCTGCTGTTCATCGTCGACGAAGTGCAGACCGGCTGCGGGCGCTGCGGCACGCTGTTCGCGTATGAGCTGTCGGGCGTGGAGCCGGACATCATGACGCTGGGCAAGGGCATCGGCGGCGGCGTGCCGCTGGCCGCGCTGCTGTGCAAGGCCGAGGTGGCCAGCTTCGAGGCCGGCGACCAGGGCGGCACCTACAACGGCAACCCGCTGATGACCGCGGTGGGCAGCGCCGTGATCGGCGAGCTGACCAAGCCGGGCTTCCTGCAGGGCGTGCAGGAAAAGGCCGCCTACCTGAGCGAGCAACTGCTGGCGCTGTCGGCCGAGTTCGGCCTCGGCGGCGAGCGCGGCGAAGGTCTGCTGCGCGCGCTGGTGCTCAACAAGGACATCGGCCCGCAGCTGGTCGAGGAAGCGCGCGAGATGCAGCCCGAAGGCCTGCTGCTCAACGCGCCGCGCCCGAGCCTGCTGCGCTTCATGCCGGCGCTGAACGTCACGCGGGAAGAGATCGACCAGATGATCGGCATGCTGCGCACGCTGCTCAAGAAGCTGGCCTGATTCCCGGCGCCCGCCGGCTGCGAGCCGGCACGAAAAGAAAAAGCCCCGCTCGCGCGGGGCTTTTTCATGATGCGCGGAGGCGGCGGTCACTCGCCCAGGTAAGCCGCCCTCACCTTCGGGTCGTCCAGCATCTGCTTGGCGTCGCCGCTCATGGTGACGAGGCCGGACTCCATGACGTAGCCGCGGTGCGCGGCCTGCAAGGCCAGGCGCGCGTTCTGCTCGACCAGCAGCACGGTCACGCCCTGCGCCGAGATGTCGCGCACCACCTCGAAGATCTTCGCCACCATGATCGGCGACAGGCCCATCGAGGGTTCGTCGAGCAGCAGCAGCTTGGGCTGGCTCATCAGCGCGCGCGCCATCGCCAGCATCTGCTGCTCGCCGCCGGACATGGTGCCGGCGAGCTGGTTGGCGCGTTCCTTCAGGCGCGGGAAGATGCCGAACATGCGGTCGATGTCGTCCTTGATGCCGGCCTCGTCGCTGCGCGTGTAGGCGCCCATCTGCAGGTTCTCGGTGATGGTCATGCGCGCGAACACGCCGCGGCCTTCCGGCACCATCGCCAGGCCCTGCTTGAGCAGCACGTAGCTGGGCACGCCCTTGATGGACTTGCCCATGTACTCGACGTCGCCGCCGGCCCAGCCCTGCAGGCCGGTGATGGCCTTCATGGTGGTGGTCTTGCCGGCGCCGTTGGCGCCGATCAGCGTCACCAGCTCGCCGTCGCGGATCTCGAGGTCGATGCCCTTGACGGCCTGGATGCCGCCGTAGGCGACCTTCAGGCCGGAAATCTTCAGTAGCGTATCTTTCATCGTCTCTTTCCCCGTCAGTGCGTCGGGGTACCGAGGTAAGCCTCGATCACCGCTGGATTGTTCTGGACGTCTTGCGGCAGGCCCTGCGCGATGACCTTGCCGTAGTCGAGCACGGTCAGGCTGTTGCACAGGCCCATCACCAGCTTCACGTCGTGCTCGATCAGCAGGATGGTCTTGCCGTCGCTGCGGATCTTGTCGAGCAGGCCGCGCAACTCCACCTTCTCGGTGGCGTTCATGCCGGCGGCGGGCTCGTCCAGGGCCAGCAGCTTGGGCTCGGTGGCCAGCGCCCGGGCGATCTCGAGGCGGCGCTGATGGCCGTAGGAGAGGTTGCGCGAGGTGAAGTTGGCGTACTTGCCGATGCCCACGTACTCGAGCAGGTCATGCGCCATGTCCTCGATGCCCTCTTCCTCGTGCCGCACGTGCGGCGGGCGGAAGATGGCGCCGAAGATGCCGGCCTTGGTGCGCACGTGGCGCCCCACCATGACGTTTTCCAGCGCGGTCATCTCGCCGAACAGGCGGATGTTCTGGAACGTGCGGGCGATGCCGGCCTTGGCCACTTCGTGCACGGCGGTCGGCTGGTAGGCCTGGCCGCCCAGCACGAACTCGCCCGAGTCCGGCGTGTAGAGGCCGGTGATCACGTTGAAGAAGGTGGTCTTGCCGGCGCCGTTGGGGCCGATCAGGCCGTAGATCTGGCCCGGACGGATCTGCAGGCCCACGTCGGACAGGGCCTGCAGCCCGCCGAAGCGCTTGTTGACCCCCTGTACCGACAGGAGGAAGTTCTCGTTGCTCATCTTGTCCTCCTGGTCAGAAACGGCCGACGCTGCCGGGGCGGCGCACGACCGGGCGGTCTTCCTTGCGCGGCGACGGCCACAGGCCGGCCGGGCGGTACAGCATCACGATCACGAGGGCCAGGCCGAACAGCAGCTGGCGCAGCACTTCCGCGTCGACGATGGCGTGGCCGAAGACCATGCGCTGGGCCGGCTCGGCGACCACGCGCAGCAGTTCCTGGAAGCCGACCAGCAGGATGCCGCCGAGGATCACGCCCGGGATGTGGCCCATGCCGCCCAGCACCACGATGGCGAGGATGTAGATGGACTCCCACAACACGAATGATTCCGGCGACACGAAGCCCTGGAACGCGCCGAACACCGCGCCCGAGGCGCCGCCGAACGAGGCGCCCATCGCGAAGGCCAGCAGCTTGACGTTGCGGGTGTTGATGCCCATCGCCTTGGCGGCGATCTCGTCCTCGCGGATGGCGACGAAGGCGCGGCCGATGCGCGAGTTCTGCAGGCGCAGGCAGATGAACACGATCACGATGACCAGGAACACCAGCAGGTAGTAGTACATGAACACCGGCGTGAACTTGAGCCCGAAGATCTCGTGCGACTTCGAGAAATCGAAGCCGAAGATATGGACCGGGTCCACCGCGGTGATGCCCTTCGGCCCGTTCGTGATGTTGATCGGGCGGTCGAGGTTGTTCATGAAGATGCGGATGATCTCGCCGAAGCCCAGCGTCACGATGGCCAGGTAGTCGCCGCGCAGCTTGAGCGTCGGCGCGCCGAGCAGCACGCCGAACGTGGCCGCCACCGCCACCGCGATCGGCAGCACGAACCACATCGACAGGTGCAGGCCGTTGGGGAACAGGTTGTGGATCCACTCGAACTGGTTCGCCAGGTGGGGCGAGCCGAGCAGCGCCATCAGGTAGGCGCCGACCGCGTAGAAGGCGATGTAGCCGAGGTCGAGCAGGCCGGCGAAGCCCACCACGATGTTCAGGCCCAGGGCCAGCATGATGTAGATCAGCGCGAAGTCGAGCACGCGCACCCAGTAGTTGCCGCCCAGCGTCTGCACGAGGAACGGCGCGCACAGGGCGACCACCAGGAAGGCAAGCAGCGCGGCCAGGGTCTTGGCCGGGGTCTTGGTCAGCGGCGCGGGTTGCGCCGTGGATGGAATCGGGGCACTCATGGATTCTCTCCTCAGGCGCGTTCGGAAACCCGCTCGCCCATGATGCCGGACGGACGGAACACAAGGACGATGATCAGCACGATGAAGGCGAACACGTCCTGGTAGTTGGAGCCGAAGACACCGCCGGTGAGGTCGCCGATGTAGCCGGCGCCGAGCGCTTCGATCAGGCCCAGCAGCATGCCGCCGACCATCGCGCCGGCGAGGTTGCCGATGCCGCCCAGCACCGCGGCGGTGAACGCCTTCAGGCCGGGGATGAAGCCCATGTAGAAGTGGGCGTTGCCGTAGTTGGTGGCCATCATCACGCCGGCCAGCGCGGCCAGCGCGGCGCCGATCATGAAGGTGGCGGAGATCACGAAGTTCGGGTTCACGCCCATCAGGCCGGCCACCTTCTGGTTCTCGGCGGTGGCGCGCATGGCGCGGCCGAGCTTGGTGCGGTTGACCAGCGTCAGCAGGCCCGCCATGACCATCAGCGCCATGCCGATGATGACGATTTCCTTGCCGGTGATGGTGGCGCCGGTCGAGCCGATGTCGATCGGGCTGGACGGCAGCAGTTGCGGGAAGGTCAGCGGATTGCGCGACCAGATCAGCATGCCCATCGTCTGGAGGATGATGGACACGCCGATGGCGGTGATCAGCGGCGCCAGGCGCGGCGCGTTGCGCAGCGGCCGGTAGGCGACCCGCTCGATGGTGTAGGCCAGGACCGCGCACACGGGCATGGCGATCAGCGTCGCGATGACCAGCGTGAGCCATTCGGGCAGGCCCGGGGCGAATTTCTGCAATCCGAGGATCGCCGAGAGGGCAGTCAGTGCGCCGATCATCAGCACGTCGCCGTGGGCGAAGTTGATGATCCCGAGAATGCCGTAGACCATGGTGTAGCCAAGTGCGATCAGCGCATAGATGCTGCCGAGCACCAGACCATTCACGATCTGCTGGATAAAGATATCCATGAAAACTCCTTGCTCCGTCCGAGGCTCCGCGGCGTGGAGTGGTTGCCGGGCAGACGGTAATGTGTGAGTGGTTTGGTAGTGTGTTATGTGCTGGTAAGCGGCCTGCCTGGTGCACCCCTGGTAAGGATGCCGTATGTTCGGCGAGGCTAAAAAAACGGCACCGCAAAATGCTCGCGGTGCCGTTCGGATGGGCCGGTAAGCCCGGATTACATCTTCACGACGTCGAGGACGGTCTTCTTCTTGTCCTTGTATTCGTAAAGCGTGATCGTGCCTTCCTTCATGTCGCCCTTGTCGTCGAAGGCGATGTTGCCGATCAGGCCCTTGTAGTTCGTCTTGGGCATTTCGGCCAGGATGGCTGCCGGTTCGGTCGAGTTGGCGCGCTTCATGGCGTCGACGATGACCATCACGGCGTCATACGTGAACGGCGCGTAGATCTGCACCGGGGCGTTGAAGCGAGCCTGGTAGCGCTTGTCGAAGTCCGCGCCCTGCTCCATCTTCGACAGGGCCAGGCCGGCTTCCGAGCAGATGATGTTGGACACCGCGTCGCCGGCCAGCTCGGCCACCTTGTCGGTACACACGCCGTCGCCGCCGACGATCTTGGAGCCGATGCCGAGTTCCTTGGCCTGCTTGGCGAACGGGCCGCCGGTGGCGTCCATGCCGCCGTACATGATCACGTCGGGCTTCTTGCCCTTGATCTTGGTCAGGATGGCCTTGAAGTCGGTGGCCTTGTCGTTGGTGGCTTCACGCGCCACCACGTTCACGCCCGAAGCCTTGACGGTCTTCTCGAACTCGTCGGCCAGGCCCTTGCCGTAGGCAGTGGCATCGTCGACGATGGCCACGGACTTGGCATGCAGGCTCTTGGTGGCGTAGTTGGCCAGCGCCGGGCCCTGCTGGGCGTCGGTGGCCACCACGCGGAAGGTGGTCTTGAAGCCTTGCTTGGTGTAGTCGGGGTTGGTCGACGACGGCGAGATCTGCGCGATGCCGGCATCGCTGTAGATCTTGGAGGCCGGGATCGATACGCCCGAGTTCAGGTGGCCGACCACGGCCACGACCTTCTCGTCGACCAGCTTCTGCGCCACGGCGGTGCCGGTCTTCGGATCGCCCGCGTCGTCTTCGCCGACCAGTTCGAGCGTGATCTTCTTGCCGTTGATTTCGAGGCCGGCCTTGTTGACTTCTTCCACGGCCAGGCGGGCGCCGTTTTCGTTGTCCTTGCCAAGGTGAGCGATGCCGCCGGTGAGCGGAGCCGCGTGGCCGATCTTGACTACGGTGTCACCGCTGCCGGCTGCGGGAGCGGCTGCGGCAGCAGGTGCCGACGCTGCCGCATCGGCCGGCTTTTCTTCCTTCTTGCCGCAAGCAGTAACCAGCGCCACTGCGGCTGCGATCGGCAGAATCTTGGCAAACGTGATTTGCATGAGTGATCTCCTAGGATTCACATGATCAGGGTAAACCAACGCCCCCCGGACGTTTCCCCTGAACCGCCTTTGTTTAGTTTCAATTTGAAACGCGCGAATTGTATCCCCTTTTTTTGCGGATGCAATATGCGACGCAACAACCTGAAGGATTAACCCACAAAGTGAGCTAGGGAATTTCCCCAATGCACACATTGGGGCAATTCCCGCCTACTCGCGGGCTAGCCTTCGTTACTAACAAGAATCGTGCCTACCCCCATCCAGACCCGGCTTTTGCTGCGCTTGCATCACTCGCGAAGGGACCGTATTAAATAGACGTTTCATTTAATAGGAGCGTGTCCCTTCTAATACAAGAGCCTAATAGCCCGGCACCATAATAGGGAAACTCCTAACTCTAGGGAATTCCCTTATTTGTCTGCCGCGACAGACACGTAAAGGCGAATAGGCACCGCCGCCGTGCATTATCGGCGGGGGGTCGCGGCATATTCATGCCGCATCCTGGTGCATGGCCGCGACCGGCCCGGGACGGCCGCATGCGGGTGCGCGGCGCCGGCCCGCGGCGCACCGCCGAAGGGCGGGCACGGAAGGACGGGCGGGCGGGGGCGCGTGGAGTCGACGCGCAACGTCGGCACGCGGCGTCGGCGCAGGCAGTCAAGCGGGAAAGCGGAAAGGAAGGCAGCGGCCGGCGCGTGCCGCCGGCGCGGCGGCACGGCCCGGGGAACGGGCCGGTGCCGGAAGCACGTGGATCAGGCCGAGGGCACCAGTCCGCGCGGCAGCGGGAACGACATCTTCTCCTCGATGCCGTCGAGCGCGCGCACGTGGCGCACGCCGAGCAGGCGCAGGCGCTCGACGATGGACTGCGCGAGCGCCTCCGGCGCGGACGCGCCGGCGGTCAGGCCGATGCGGCGCTTGCCCGCGACCCATTCCGGGCGGAGCTGGTCGGGCGAGTCGATCATGTAGGCCGGCACGCCCAGGCGCTCGGCCAGCTCGCGCAGGCGGTTGGAGTTCGAGCTGTTGGGGCTGCCCACCACGATCACCACTTCCACCTGCGGCGCCATGAACTTCACGGCGTCCTGGCGGTTCTGCGTGGCGTAGCAGATGTCCTGCTTCTTGGGCTCGCGGATCTGCGGGAAGCGCGCCTTCAGCGCGGCGACGATCTCCAGCGTCTCGTCCACCGACAGCGTGGTCTGGGTCACGAAGGCCAGCCGGCTCGGGTCGGACACGGCGAGCCTCGCCACGTCCTCGGCCGATTCCACCAGCAGCATGCCGCCCTCGGTCTGGCCCATCGTGCCCTCGACCTCCGGGTGGCCGGCGTGGCCGATCATGATGATCTCGCAGCCCTCGGCGCGCATCTTGCCCACCTCGACGTGGACCTTCGTCACCAGCGGGCAAGTGGCGTCGAACACGTTGAGGCCGCGCGCGGTCGCGTCGGCGCGCACTTCCTTGGACACCCCGTGCGCGCTGAAGATGACGGTGGAGCCGGACGGCACTTCCTCCAGCTCCTGCACGAAGATCGCGCCCTTGCGGCGCAGGTCCTCGACCACGTAGGCATTGTGGACAATCTCGTGGCGCACGTAGATCGGCGCGCCGTAGCGCGCGAGGGCACGCTCGACGATCTCGATGGCGCGATCCACGCCGGCGCAGAAGCCGCGGGGCTGCGCCATCAGGATCTCGGCTTCGGCGGCTGTGGTGAGTTCGGACATGCGGAAATTCAGTGCAATGCGGCCGGCGCGGGACCGGCCTGGTTCAGCCTAGAGAATGCCGATCAGCTGGACATCGAACAGGATGGTCTGCCCGGCCAGCGGATGATTGAAATCGAACAGCGCGGCGGTCTCGCCGATCTCCTTGAGCACACCGGCGTACTTGCCGCCGCCGGGCGCATTGAACTCGACCAGGTCGCCCGGCGTGTAGTTCTCTTCGAACGAACTGTTTTCGCGCAGCGTGGCGAGCGACACCCGCTGCAGCAGTTCCGGATTGCGCGGGCCGAAGGCATGCTCCGGCGCCAGCCGGTAGGTCATGCGCTCGCCCTCGGGCATGCCCAGCAGGGCCTGCTCCAGGGTGGGCGCGAACTGGCCCTGGCCCAGCAGCAGCGTGGCGGGTTTTTCTTCGAACGTGCTGATGATCTCCGTGCCGTTCTCGAGGGAGATGCTGTAGTGCAGGGTCAGGAAGGAATCCGGCTGCACGGTCTTGCGACCGTCAGCGGCGCCGCCCTGCGGCCCTGACGCAAAAGTTTGCAGATTCATGGGTGCTCAACCAGTCGACAACCCGTATTGTAAGCGACTCGACCGCGCGCCGCCTTGTCCATGCCGGCGCGCGCCGCCACGCAGTGCCATTGTTCCGGGGGGATCGTGTCATGCGCATTACCGACTGGCCCAGCAGCGAGCGGCCGCGCGAAAAACTGCTGCGCGAGGGCGCCGCCGCGCTGTCGGACGCCGAGCTGCTCGCCGTATTCCTGCGCGTGGGCGTGGCCGGCAAGAGCGCGGTCGACCTCGCGCGCGAGCTGCTCAACGACTTCGGCACGCTCAGTTGCCTGTTTTCCGCCAAGGCGGAGGAATTTGCCCGCGTCCGCGGCATGGGTACCGCCAAGTACGCCCAGCTGCAGGCCGCCCAGGAACTGACCCGGCGCGGGCTGGCCGAGCGCCTGACGCTGCCCGGCGGGCTCGATTCGCCGGCCGCGGTGCGCGATTACCTGCGCCTGACGCTGTCGGCCTACGAGCACGAGGTCTTCATGTGCCTGTTCCTCGACGCGCGCAACCGCCTGCTGGCCAGCGAGGAACTGTTCCGCGGCAGCCTGACGCAGACCAGCGTCTATCCGCGCGAGGTGGCGCGCCAGGCCTTGCTGCATAATGCGGCCTCCGTGATCGTGGCGCACAACCATCCGTCGGGCAACGCCATGCCCAGCAGCGCGGACCTGTCGATGACCCGCTCGCTGACGCGCTCGCTGGCGCTGATCGACGTCAGGGTGCTCGACCATTTCATCGTGGCGGGCACCACGATCCACTCGTTCGCGGAGCATGGCGAACTGTGAGCCACATGCCGCCACATGCGGTACATGGCGCACACGGACCGGACCGGAAGCCGTGCAATAGTGCGTGAAACGGCACGAACGGCCCGCCTGTGCACGGTAAACTGCGGAAGGCATTGATCCGCCGGAGCTTTCCGGTCTATAATGCCCGTTTTGCTGAAGTCTTAACCGCTGCAGTCCGGGCCGCGCGCCTTTTGTTGATCTGTTGCGAACATTGTCCACGAATAGAAGATTTAGGAGTGCTTCATGGCACGCGTCTGTCAAGTGACCGGGAAAGCGCCGATGGTCGGCAACAACGTTTCCCACGCAAACAACAAGACCAAGCGCCGTTTTCTGCCCAACCTGCAGAATCGTCGTTTCTTTGTTGAATCGGAAAACCGCTGGGTGAGCCTGCGCGTCTCGAACGCCGGCCTGCGCCTGATCGACAAGAAAGGCATCGACTCCGTGCTCGCCGACCTGCGCGCACGCGGCGAAGTCTAATTAGGAGTACATCATGGCCAGCAAAGGCGGACGCGACAAAATCAAGCTGGAGTCGACTGCAGGTACGGGTCACTTCTACACGACCACGAAGAACAAGCGCACCATGCCGGAAAAGATGGAGATCATGAAGTTCGATCCCGTCGTGCGCAAGCACGTGTCGTACAAGGAAACCAAGATCAAGTAATTGATCGTTGCGTTCCGCATGCCGATTCGCGCGGCATGTCCGTGAAAACCCCGCTCATGCGGGGTTTTTGCTTTTCCGGGCCGGCCGTCGCTGCGTTCCGTACCCGCATCCCGCCGGCGCCCGCGCGCACCCGCATGCCCACGTGACGGCGCGCCGGGTGTACACTTTCCAGCTTTCCTGCCACCCGGCCGCGCGCCGCGCGCGCCCCTTCGCATCATGAACTTCGATGTCGCCATTGTCGGCAGCGGACTGGCCGGTCTGACGGTCGCGCTGCAACTGGCCGACACCCATCGGGTTGTCATTATCTGCAAACGCGCCATGACGCAGGGCGCCAGCGACTGGGCCCAGGGCGGCATCGCGGCCGTGCTCGACTCCGGCGACAGTCACGACGAGCACACCCAGGACACGCTGGTCGCCGGCGCGGGGCTGTGCGACGACGGCGCCACGCGCTTCATCGTGGAGCACGGGCGCGAAGCGATCCAGTGGCTGATCGACCGCGGCGTGCCGTTCACGCGCGACGAGCAGGCCGAACTCGGCTTCCACCTCACGCGCGAAGGCGGCCACAGCCGCCGGCGCATCATCCACGCCGCCGATGCCACCGGCCACGCGGTCGTGACCACGCTGACCGAGCAGGCGCGCAACCACCCGAACATCACCGTGATCGAGGACCACTTCGCCGTGGATCTCATCACCTCGCGCAAGCTCGGCCTGCCGGGCAACCGCTGCTACGGCCTCTACGTGCTGGACGACGCCAGCGGCGAGGTGCGCACCCTCACCGCCACCCACACGGTGCTGGCCACCGGCGGCGCGGGCAAGGTGTACCTGTACACCACCAACCCCGACACGGCCACCGGCGACGGCATCGCGATGGCATGGCGTGCGGGCTGCCGGGTCTCGAACATGGAGTTCATCCAGTTCCACCCGACCTGCCTGTACCATCCCTACGCCAAGTCCTTCCTGATCTCCGAGGCGGTGCGCGGCGAAGGCGGCCTGCTCAAGCTGCCCGACGGCACGCGTTTCATGCCCGAGCACGACGCGCGCGCCGAGCTGGCGCCGCGCGACGTGGTGGCGCGCGCGATCGACTTCGAAATGAAGAAGCGCGGCCTGGACTACGTGCACCTCGACATCAGCCACCAGCCCGAGTCGTTCCTGCGCGAGCACTTCCCCACCATCTACGCGCGCTGCCTGGAGCTGGGCATCGACATCGCGCGCGAGCCGATCCCCGTGGTGCCCGCGGCGCACTACACCTGCGGCGGCGTGGTGACGGACACCGCCGGGCGCACCGACCTGGCGAACCTCTACGCCGTGGGCGAAACCGCCTGCACCGGCCTGCACGGCGCCAACCGGCTGGCATCGAACTCGCTGCTGGAATGCATGGTGATCGGCCGCGCCGCGGCGCTCGACATCGCATCGCAGGACAAGGCCGGCCAGCCCGACATCGCCCTGCCGGTATGGGACGAGAGCCGCGTGGCGGACGCCGACGAGGAAGTCGTGGTCTCGCACAACTGGGACGAGCTGCGCCGCATGATGTGGAACTACGTCGGCATCGTGCGCACCAGCAAGCGGCTCGAGCGCGCGCAGCACCGCATCAGCCTGCTGCGCGAGGAGATCGCCGAGTACTACGCCAATTTCCGCGTCACGCGCGACCTGCTGGAGTTGCGCAACCTCGTCGAGGTGGCGTCGCTGATCGTGGACAGCGCCTACTCGCGGCACGAAAGCCGCGGCCTGCACTACAGCCGGGACTATCCCGACACGCTGCCCAAGGCACTGCCGACCGTCATGCAGCCGGTGTTCAAGCGGGAAGCGGGGAAGTAGGATCTTGGGATTTGCTCCCCTCTCCCGCTTGCGGGAGAGGGGCCGGGGGGGAGAGTGAGAACGGAGCGCGGCTGCGCCGCGCTAGGCTGAGATCCTCAGCGAGTAGTCGGTGGCGCGCACATCCTTGGTCAGCGCGCCCACCGAGATCCGGTCCACGCCGGTCTCGGCGAACACGCGGATGGTGTCCGCGTTGACTCCGCCCGACACTTCCAGCAGCGCGCGCCCTGCGTTGATGCGCACGGCATCGTGCATCATCGGCACGGTGAAGTTGTCGATCAGGATCGACTTGGCGCCGGCGGCCAGCGCTTCTTCGAGCTCGGCCAGGGTCTCCACTTCCACCTGCACCGACACGCCGGTCTCGAGCGCCTGCGCGGCCCGCATCGCCGCGGTGATACTGCCGGCCGCCGCGATGTGGTTTTCCTTGATCAGGATGCCGTCGTAGAGCGCGAGGCGCTGGTTCTCGCCGCCGCCGACGCGCACCGCGTACTTCTGCGCCAGGCGCAGCCCGGGCAGGGTCTTGCGCGTGTCCAGCACGCGCGCGCGGGTGCCTGCGATGAGGTCGGCGTAGCGCCGCGTGGCGGTGGCCACGCCGGACAGCAGCTGCAGGAAATTCAGCGACGGGCGCTCCGCGGTCAGCAGCGTGCGCGCCGGGCCGGCGATCTCGCACACCGCGGAATCGGGCGCCATGCGCGCGCCCTCGGCCTGCAGCCAGCGCACTTCCAGCGCCGGGTCAACGGCGCGCATGCACGCCTCGAACCACGGCTGGCCGCACAGCACGGCCTCTTCGCGCACGATCACGCGCGCCTGCGCGCGCTTGTCCGCCGGCACCAGCAGGCCGGTGAGGTCGCCGCTGCCGACGTCCTCGGCGATGGCCGCGCGCACGTTGGCCTGCAGCGCCTCGGCGAGCGCGGGGCCGAAACTGTCGAAAATCGGGTTGTTGATGCTCATGCTGCCTGCCTTGCTCCTGTCACTCATGCCGGGCCGATGCCCTTGAACAGCGCCTGCTCCGCGGCGAGATCCCCGCGCGGGCGCACATTGGCCTTCTGCTGCGCGGCGAAATCGAGCATGCGGTCGATGCAGGTCACGGCCTGGCGGCCGATCTGCGCGTCGACGTGGATTTCGTTGTGGCCGCGCTCGAGCACCTCGGCCAGGTTCGTCAGCGCGTTCATGGCCATCCACGGGCAGTGCGCGCAGCTCTTGCAGGTGGCGCTGTTGCCGGCCGTGGGCGCCTCGATGAAGCGCTTGCCCGGCGCGGCCATGCGCATCTTGTGCAGGATGCCGTTGTCGGTGGCGACGATGAACTCGTCGGCGTCCAGCGCCACCGCCGCCGCGATCAGTTGCGAGGTGGAGCCGACCACGTCGGCCTGCTCGACCACATGGGCCGGCGACTCCGGGTGCACCAGGATCTTGGCCTTGGGGAATTCGCGGCGCAGCAGGTCCAGTTCGATGCCCTTGAACTCGTCGTGCACCAGGCACGAGCCCTGCCACAGCAGCATGTCGGCGCCGGTCTGCTTCTGGATGTAGCTGCCGAGATGCTTGTCGGGCGCCCACAGGATCTTCTTGCCCTGGGCATGCAGGTGCTCGACGATCTTCAGGCCGATGCTGGACGTCACCATCCAGTCCGCGCGCGCCTTCACGGCGGCGCTGGTGTTGGCGTAGACCACCACGGTGCGGTCGGGGTGCGCGTCGCAGAACGCGGTGAATTCGTCGGCCGGGCAGCCCAGGTCGAGCGAGCAGGTCGCGTCGAGGTCCGGCATCAGCACGGTCTTTTCGGGACTCAGGATCTTGGCGGTCTCGCCCATGAAGCGCACGCCGGCGACCACCAGCGTCTTGGCCGGGTGATCGCGGCCGAAGCGCGCCATCTCGAGCGAGTCGGACACGCAGCCGCCGGTTTCCTCGGCCAGGTCCTGCAGGTCGGCATCCACGTAATAGTGGGCGACCAGCACCGCGTCGCGGGCCTTGAGCAGTGCCCTGATGCGCTCCTTGAGCGCGTCGCGCTCCGGCGCGGACAGCACCGGCGGCACTTTGGCCCAGGCGTGGGCGACGCAGCTCACGCCCTCGGGGGACACCGCCGAGAGGTTCGGTTTCTCGAACTCGACGGTCTTGATCGTTTGTGGGGTCATCTCCGATACTCCTCTTGGCCGCCGCGTGCCTCGCTGCTGGCCCTGACATGGGGGAGTTTAGCGAAAACAAAAGCCCCGCCAGGGGCGGGGCTTTCGGGCGCAGTGCATTGTAACAGGCCGCGCCGGATCGGGCTGCGGCCCGCCACGGGCCTGGCCTTACGCGTAGCGGCGCAGGCGCAGCGAGAAATCGTGCAGGGCCTGGATGCCGCTGGCCTCGGCGCGGTGGCACCAGGCCTGCAGCTGCTGCAGCAACTGCTCGCGCGTCAGGTTGGAGCGACCCCAGATCGCGGCCAGCTCGCGGCGCATTTCCACGAAGGTATGCAGCGACTTGTTCTGCTCGACGATGTTCGCGAGCTGCTTGCGCTGCGGGTCGGCCAGCTTGCCTTCCTCGCGGTGGAACCACTTGCGCGCCGGCTTGAAGCTGCTGTACTCGGCCACGCGGGCTTCCTTGAGCTTTTCCAGTTCCTGCTTGTACGCGCTCTTGACGGCCTTGGCGTAGCGCGCCATCACGTCGTAGCGGTTGGCGATGATGGCTTCCAGCGTGTTGTGGTCCACCGGGCGGGCTTCCACCAGACGCGCCTTGGGCGGGGTCTTCTTGACCTTGGCCAGGCCGACCGCCTGCATGGCGCGGATGTAGCCCCAGCCCACGTCGAACTCGTACCACTTGATCGAGAACTTGGCCGAGGTCGGGTAGGTATGGTGGTTGTTGTGCAGCTCTTCGCCGCCGATGATCAGGCCCCACGGCGACACGTTGGTCGAGGCGTCCTCGCAATCGTAGTTGCGATAGCCCCACCAGTGGCCCAGGCCGTTGATGATGCCGGCGGCGTGGATCGGGATCCACAGCATCTGCACGGCCCACACGCTCAGGCCGATCACGCCGAACAGCGCGACGTCGATGATCAGCATCAGGCCCACGCCCTGCCAGCCGAAGCGCGAGTACACATTGCGCTCGACCCAGTCGTCCGGCGTGCCGTGACCGAACTTGGTGACGGTTTCGCGGTTCTTGGCCTCGGCGCGGTACAGCTCGGCGCCTTCCAGCAGCACCTTGCGGATGCCGCGGGTCTGCGGGCTGTGCGGATCTTCCTCGGTCTCGCACTTGGCGTGGTGCTTGCGGTGGATGGCGGTCCACTCCTTCGTGACCATGCCGGTGGTCAGCCACAGCCAGAAGCGGAAGAAATGCGCGGCGATCGGGTGCAGATCCAGCGACCGGTGCGCCATGCAGCGGTGCAGGTAGATGGTGACGCCCGCGATGGTGATGTGCGTCACCACCAGCGTGTAGATGACGATCTCCCACCAGGACCAGTTGGCAAGGCCGTTCGAGGCCCAGTCAAGAATAGTGTCGAACAAACTGTTCTCCGTCGATTAAACAGGTGCTATTGCGCTATTGCGGCACGACAGGGCGGACCGCAAACAGGTGCAGAAAAAGGACTGCAAAATCAGTGATTGCGTCGTAGGGCGCCTGCCGGAAACCCCGGCGCTCGCCGGAGCCCCCGGCATGCGCGTCTGGCGCCTTGGGCAGATTCTGCCGCCGGCGGGACTGGGCACGAGCCGCTGCAATCTGGCGGCTGTCTGGTGTGGGGGCGGGAGGTCGAAAATTCGGAACCCGCAACTATGACAATTCTACCGGAACGTCATCAACGGAACATCCGTTTTTCCCCGAATTTGATGGTAAGCAACGCGGAACGTTCCGCAAGGTGCATCAAACGTCCCGCGAATGCCTATGTTGCATCGCCCTCGCGCGCGGCGGAGGCCGCCAAAAGCGTCTTATCAAATACTTCTTCGCCTTCCCCGCCGACCGCCGGCGCCGCCTGGCCGAGCATCCGCACCTCGCGCTGCGGATAGGGGATCGAGATGCCATGTTCGCGGAACGTGCGCCATATCGCCCGGTTCAGCGCCGATTGCACGCCCAGCTTGCCGTTCTGCGGGTCGGCGATGTAGCCGGCCAGCTCGTATTCGATGCCATTGTCGGCGAACGCCACCAGAAATGCCGCCGGCGCGGGCTCGGCCAGCAGGCGCGGCACGCCCTGCGCCGCTTCTGCCAGCAGCGCCAGCACCGTTTCCGGGTCGGCGGCGTAGTCGGCCTGCACGCGTGTGGCCACACGCACATTGGTGTTCGAGAACGAATGGTTCTGCACCGCCTGCGCCACCAGTTGCTCGTTCGGCACCAGGGTTTCGCCGTCGCCGTTGCGCACCACGGTGTAGCGCGTGCGGATCTGCGAGACGATGCCGGTGTACTTGTCCACCGTGATCTGGTCGCCGAGCTTGACCGAGTGGTCCAGCAGGATGATGAAACCCGAGATGTAGTTGCTGGCGATCTTTTGCAAGCCCAGGCCGAGGCCCACGCCGAGCGCGCCGCCGAAGACCGACAGCACCGTCAGGTCGATGCCGACCAGCGACAGGCTCAGCAGCAGCGACACCAGCAGCAGCAGCGCCTTCGAAAGTCTGGTCAGGACCACTTTCAGGTTGCTGTCCAGCCCGGCCGAGCGCATCAGGCGCTCTTCCAGCCACGAGCCGAACCACATCGCCACCAGCACCGTGAGCAGGATCCACACCACCCCCGCCAGCGTGTCGGCGAGGTTGATCTTCTGCTTGCCGCCGACGGAAAAGCGCACCGACTCCATCCAGCCGACCACGTCCCACAGCAGGCCCAGCACGTACAGCGCCATGCCGGCCCACACCAGCGTGGTCAGCACCTTCTCCACCAGCAGCAGCATGCCCTGCAGCTGGCCATTGCCGGACAGCACGCGCCGCAGGATGTAGAAGGCGAAATACAGGAACGTGATGCCGGACAGCGGCACCAGCGCCAGCCGCAGCACGCTGACCGACATCAGCTGCTCCAGCCCGAAGCGCCCGACCGTCACCAGCAGCCAGCCGAACAGCGGGAACATGGCGCGCTCGAGGCTGGTCGCGGCGAAGCGCAGCGCGAAGCTGGAGCCGTCGTAGCGGGCCTCGAGCCGCTTGACCACCAGCCGCGCCAGCGGCCACGCCACCGCCAGGCAGCCGGCCAGCACCGCCAGTTGCCAGATGAAGCCGGGGCCGCCGGCATCGAGGATCAGGTCGTTGAGCATGCGGCCAAAGGCGGGATGCGATACATGGAGTTCGGTCAGGGAATTCGGGTTCATGCTTGGATGTGGCTGGCCAGGCACGCGCGGCAAGCGGCGCGGCCGGCGGGCGGCACGGGCGCCCGGCGCCCGACCCGCGAAAGGTCAGCCATTCTAGCCGCCCGCGGCGCGGCGGCCCACTTCCTGGGCCCACTTCCTGGGCCCACTTCCTGGACCCACCTCCGTGGCGCGGCCGGCCTCAGCCGCACCGTCCGCGGCAGCTGGGCATGCCGCGCCACGGCTGCACTGCGCGGCGCAACCGGGCCGGCAGGTCCGCGCCGGGATGCAGCGCGCCGCTCAGCAGATCGACGCAATAGCCGATCACGCGCGCGCGCCCCGGCGGGTTCAGCATGCCGTGGTCGAGCCCTTCGATGGTCTCGATCTGCAGCATGCCGAACCCGGCCAGGCCTTCGAGCCGCGGCCCGAAGAAACGCGCCAGCTCGTACGGCCCGGGATCTTCCGGCCCGAACAGCAGGCGCAGCACGGTGCCGCGCGCCTCGAGCTTGCGCAGCAGCGCCTCGATCTCCTGCTGCTCGGCCGGGGCCGGCCGGGGCAGCACCGAGGCCGCGTCCGTGCCGGGCACGCCCTCTTCCGCCGTGGGCGCGCTGCGGCCGTGGATCAGCCAGCGCGGGCGGGTGAAGGTCTCCCGGCGCAGCAGCCGCTGCAGGTTGACCAGCACCGCGCCCACCACGCCGGGATGCGCGCCGGCCGCATGCAGGCCGACGTTGGCGCCGTAGCTCACGCCGAATACCACCACCTCGCCATAGCCGCGGGCCTGCAGCCAGTCGCAGGCGGCAATCGCGTCGAGATAGCCTTCCGGGTCGGCCGGCACCGCGTCCTTGATGGCCCGCGCGCCGATGCTGGCGTCGCCGATGCCGCGCACGTCGATGCGCAACGACGCCACGCCGTGTTCGGCCAGCCGCCGCGCCAGCATGACGCCGCCACGGCCGGCGCCGACGTGGTGCGTGCCGCCCGCGTTGTTGATCAGCACGGCCGGCCGCCCGGGCCATTCGCCGCGCGGCTCGCACAGCATGCCGAACAGCCCGTGGCCGAAGCGCACCGGCGTTTCCACCCAGGCCGCCGCGCGCAGGCACGGCGCCACGCCCGCCGCGCCAATGCCCTCCCCCGCCCGCGCTCCGGCCCTGCCGGCGGCCGGCGCCATGCCGGCGAGCCAGCCGGCGACGGCGGCGAAGGTGGCGTCGGGCGGCGTGCCGTGCAGCGGGTCCTGCAGCCAGCCGATCACCTCGGGAAACGGCACGGTGCTGACCTGCGCGCCCAGCGCCGCGTAGTGCCGGGGCAGCGCCTCATCGGGCCCGGCCCCGGCGATGAACACGCGCGGCGCCGGCGCGCTCGCGGCGGCGCGCAGGTCGATGCGGGAGAACGCCTCGAGGTCGGCCGCGGTAAAGTGGATGCCCAGGATGTCGGCGCCCGCCGGCGCGGAAACCGGCGCAGCATCGGCCGCCGCCGTCACCGCGCGCCCCGCCAGCGAGCGCCAGGTCTGGGCGATCATGCGCATCTCGCGCATCAGCATGCGCCCGCTCGCCACCGGCGCGAGCAGCGCCAGCCCGGCGACGTCGAGCCCGCCGGCGCGGCGCGCGGCGGCCAGCGCGGCCAGCGCGGCGCCGCCGCGCACGCCCAGCAGCACGATCTCGCGCGCGCCGGACAAGCGCCGCAGCAGGTTGCCGGCCTGGCCGATCGATGCCACGCAGGCATCGACGCAGTTGGCCGGCGCCCCGGCGCCGTCCTCCACGCGGTCCGCCGCGGCCACCGCATCCGCCGAATCCCCCGTGCCGGGATAGTCGAACCGCAGCACCGGCACGCCTTGCGCCGCGAGCCGCTCCGCCAGCCGCGCCAGGCCGGCGTGGGTCCACAGGGCTTCATGGCCGACCGCGTTGCACAGCACGACCGCGCGCGCGCCCGTGGCCGCGTGGTACCAGCCGAAACATCCGTCGAAGTGCAAAGGCCTCATGGGCGAACTCCGTGCATGCCCGCGGCCCCATGCCGCGCGGCCTGGGCGCATCGCGCACCGCGCTCAAGCCGCGGCCGTGCCGCTGCGGCAGCGCGCCGCGCCGTCGGCATCGGCCTCGAGATGCGCGCAGCGCGCCAGCAGCTGATTGCGGTCGATCTTGCCGTTCACGTTGATGGGAAAGCCGTCGAGGCAGACGATGCGGTCGGGCCGCGCGTAGACCGGCAGGCTCTGCTTGCAGGCATGGCGGATGCGCGCGGCGCGCGCACCCATCTCGCCCAGCGACTCGTCGGCCGGCGCCAGCACGAACGCCACCAGGCCGATCGGCTTGCCGGCCTCGTCCAGCGGCCACGCCAGCACCGCGCACTGGGCGCTGCCGCTGGCGGCCTGCACCACCTGCTCGATCTCCTGCAGCTCGATGCGGTTGCCGCGGATCTTGACCTGCGTGTCGATGCGCCCGTGGTACAGCAGGCCGTCGGGCGATTCGCTCACCGCGTCGCCGGTGCGGTACCAGCGGCGGCAGGCGCGCCCCGGATAGGCGCGCGCGAAGAAGCGCTCGCCGTCGAGCGGGTTCGCCGACAGATAACCGCGCGCAAGCTGCGCGCCGCCGATCAGCAGTTCGCCCTGCGCGCCGGCCGCCACCGGCGCGAGATGCTCGTCCACCACCACCACCTCGGTGCCCGGGTAGGGCCGGCCCAGCGGCACCACCGGGCGCGACGCATCGGCAAGAAAGGCGGGCGTGAGCTCGAAGGTCAGCACGATCACCGTGGTTTCCGTGGGGCCGTAGCCGTTGACGATGCGCGTGTTCGGCGCGGCCCGCGACCAGGCCTCGGCCAGGCCCTTGGGCAGCGCCTCGCCGCCCATCAGGGTCATCTTCACACTGGGAAAGGCGCCGGGCGCCAGCTTGCGGAACTGCTGCAGCAGCGCCAGCACGGACGGCACGCTGGCCCAGTGGGTGATGTGGTGCTCGCGGATGAAGCCGGCCAGGTAGAGCGGGTCCTGCAGCGTCGGCACGTAGAGGCACGCGCCGTTGGCCCAGCAGACGTGCACGTCGTGCACCGAGAAATCGAAGGTGAGGTCGGCGAACTGGCTGAAGCGCGCGCCGGGCTCGCAGGGATAGCGCCGCATCTGCGCATTGACATAGGCCACCGCGCTGCCGTGCGGGATCATCACGCCCTTGGGCGGCCCGCTGGTGCCCGAGGTGAAGATCAGGTAGGCGAGGTCGTCCGGTCCGACGGCGGCGGGCCACGCCGCCGGCGCATCGTGCACGAAGGGCGCGGACGGCGGCGGCCGCGCGTTGCCGCCGGCGGCGTCCCACGCCCGCGCGTCGAGCATGACGATGCGCAGGTCCGGCGGCAGCAGCGGCAGCAGCGCCGCGAGCTGCGGCGCGCAGACATGGTCGACCAGCATCACGCGCGCGCCCGAGCGCGCGATGATGGCGGCGTTGCGCGCCGGCGGGAAGCGCGCATGGATCGGCACGTAGGCCATGCCGGCGGCCAGCACGCCGAGCAGGCCGGCGTAGGCGCACGCGCTGCGGTGCGCGAACAGGATGCAGTTGCGATTGGGACCGCCGGCGAACGGCGCCAGCGCCATGCTGATGCCGCGTGCGCGCGCGCGGACTTCCTCGTAGGTGTAGTAGCGGCCGTCGGCCCACAAAGCGTGGTCGCCGGGCCGCCTGTCCGCGGACGCGAAGAAAAATGAATGCAGCATCCTCCCCCTCCCATCACCGCGCGCCGCAGCGGCGCGAGCCGGAACGGCGGCTTCCCATCGAAATCGCGCCGGCCAGAATGAATGGGCCGCGCCCGCCGCGCGCCGATGCCTTCGCCGGCGCTGCGTTGTCCTGTCAAGGTAGGTTGCTTCGCATGTCAAGACAAGTTGGGGCGGCCTCAATGTATTGAACTCCGGCCGTCCGCCAGCCCGTGCGAATGGCGGACGGCGATGTGTGCCGGCGCACGCTGGCGGCGGCGAGCCCGCGCCGGCACAAGGCAGGCGCGCCGCGCATCCCCGCCCGTCGGCCAGAAGGCCTAGTCCACCGGGATGGCGCGCGCGCGCAGACAATTGCCGTGTCGGCTGCGCAGCGCATCGAAGCGCGCAGCCGGATCGGGCCGGAGGATCCGGCCGCCTTCCGCGATCTGCGCCGGCGACGCAGAAGTCCGGGCAGGATGTCGCGCGGCGCGGCGGCGCCGACCGCGAGAAAGCGGGCGCAAAAAAAAGGGCGCTGACCGGCAGCGCCCCTTGCTTTACCGCAGCGGTCTTAGCTGACGCGCTCCAGCACCGCGGCGAAGAAGCCGTCGGTCTGATGCAGGTGCGGATAGAGCGCCAGCATCTCGGCGTCTTCCGGCAAGCCCGGCACCACGATCTTCTGCTCGGCCAGCACCTGCGCGGCCGGCACCAGGCGGAAGCCCGCATGCGTGGACAGGAACCCGCGCACGATGCCTTCGTTCTCGGCTTCCAGCACGCTGCAGGTGGCATAGACCACGCGCCCGCCGACCTTGACCAGGCGCGCGGCGGACTCGAGGATCGAGGCCTGCTTGGCGGTCAGCTCCAGCACCGACTGCGGCGTCTGGCGCCACTTCAGGTCCGGGTTGCGCCGCAGCGTGCCGAGGCCGCTGCACGGCGCGTCCACCAGCACGCGGTCGATCTTGCCGGCGAGGCGCTTGATCTTGGCGTCGTGCTCGGAATCGATCTGCACCGGATGCACGTTGGACAGCCCGCTGCGCGCCAGGCGCGGCTTGAGGTTGGCCAGGCGCTTCTCGGACACGTCGAACGCATAGAGGCGGCCGGTGGAGCGCATCAGCGCGCCCAGCGCCAGCGTCTTGCCGCCGGCGCCCGCGCAGAAGTCGACCACCATCTCGCCGCGCTTGGGCGCGACCAGGTTGCACAGCAGCTGGCTGCCTTCGTCCTGCACCTCGACCAGGCCGTTGACGAACAGCGGCAACTGGTTGAGCGCGGGCTTGCCGGCCAGGCGGATGCCGGCGGGCGCCATCGGCGTGGGCTCGGCCTTGAGCCCGGCGGCTTCCAGCTCGGCCAGCGCGGCCTCGCGCGAGGTCTTGGCCAGGTTGGCGCGCAGGTCCAGCGGGGCCGGGCGCAGCCAGGCGTCGCCGAGCGCTTCGACGAAGGCCTGGTCGTGGCGGGCGGCGAGCTCGTCGAACAGCCATTCGGGCAGGTTGGCGCGCACGCGCGGCGCCAGGCTCGAGCGCTCGATGGTGGTCAGGCGGTCCAGCCATTCGCCTTCCTCGGGCAGCAGGAACGGCGTGAGGACATCGCGGCCGAGCGTGGCGGCCAGGCCCAGCAGGGCCAGGCGGCGCTGCGAAGTGCCCGTGCCGCTGGCGGCGAACTGCGAGAATTCGACGCGCCGGCGCAACACCGCGAACACCGCCTCGGCGATGATGCCGCGCTCGCGGTGGCCCAGCTTGGGGTTCTCGCGGAAGTAGTAGCTCACCACCACGTCGGACGGACGCGTGAACATCAGCACCTTGCCCAGCAGGCGGTCGATGTGCTGGATATGCACGGCATGCAGCCCGCCGTGCGCGGCGCGGCCCTGCTGCGGCGCCTGGCCGTCGCGGCTGTCGCGGTGATCGCCGCTGCGCGCGGACTGGCGGATCGGCGTGGCCTTGCGCTTGTTGCGGACGGGCTGGCGCGCCCCTGCGGTATTCCGGCTCATGACTGCACCTCCGTAGCGGCGGCAAAGGCCGTAAACAACTGGGATTCGTGGGGTTCGACGCGGACCACGCCGGCATGCACGCGCAGGCGGTCCTCGACGAACCAGCGCACAGCGCGCGGGTAGATCGCGTGTTCGGCCGGCAACAGGCGCTCGGCCAGGCTTTCGGGCGTGTCGCCCGGCAGCACGTCGAGCGCGGCCTGGACGATGACCGGGCCGTGATCGAGTTCGGGTGTGACGAAATGGACGCTCGCGCCATGCACCTTGACGCCGGCCTCGATGGCCTGGCGATGGGTGTACATGCCAGGGAAACACGGCAGCAGCGACGGATGGATATTGAGCATGCGCCCGGCGTATTTGTCGACGAAGGCCGGCGTCAGGATGCGCATGAAGCCGGCCAGCACGACCACGTCGGGGGCGTGGGCGTCGATGGCAGCGGCCAGGGCCGCGTCAAAGGTGGCGCGGTCGGCATACCGGGTGTGGTCCACCACGCCCGTGGGCACGCCGTGGTCGGCGGCGAACTGCAGGCCCTCGGCATCGGGCCGGTTGGACAGGACGGCCGCCACGCGCGCCGGCCAGCCCTCGGCGGCACACGCGCGGACGATGGCTTCCATGTTGGAGCCACGCCCTGAAATCAGGATAACGATATTTTTCATCGCGCAATTCTACCAAGGCAGGGCCAGTACACGGCCAAAGCGAGCGCATTAGGCACTTAAAACACGCGAAACCCCCGCCGGCAGGCCGAATGGCATGGCCTGCGCGCAACGTGCTTAGCTTGTTCACGGATTGTGACGCCTCGCCCGCTCTGCTAGAGTGGCTGCTATCGTCCACGCGCAGACCGTTTACGCGGCTTCAAGTGACAACAAGGACGAAGTGGAAAATTAGACGGGAAATCGCATGTCGAACGCTGCACCGACCTTGCTGGTGGTCGATGATCATCCCATGGCCCTGTCCGGCACCACCGCCTTCCTGGCGGAAGTGATGCCCGACGTTGCGGTCCATGCCGCCGGCAGCGCCAAAGAGGCGCTCAACACCTTGCAGCAGGGGCTGAGGCCCGATATCGTGCTGCTGGACATCTGGCTCACCGACGGCACCGGCTTCGACGCCATGCAGGCGCTCAAGACGCTGGTGCCCGCGGCGCGCTTCATCTTCATGTCCGCCGAGGCCACGCCGGAGATCGTGGGCCGCGCGCGCGCGCTCGCCGCCTACGGCTTCGTCGGCAAGCACCTCGACGCCAACGCGTTCACCGCGGCCGTGCGCAAGGTGCTGGCGGGCGACACCTCGTTTCCTTCCGACGAGGCCCTCAACGGCCGCGCGCAGTCGTTCGGGCCGGCCCACGGCATCCCGGTCACGCCGGCGGAGCTGGGGCTGACGCCGCGCCAGGGCTCGGTGCTGGCGCTGGTGCTCGAAGGGCTGCCGAACAAGGTCATCGCGCGGCGCCTGGGCCTGACCGAGAACACCGTCAAGGAACACGTCTCGGCGATCCTGCAGCGGCTCGGCGTGCGCACGCGCATGCAGGTGATGTCGCGCATGGAGCGTTTCCGCCTGCGCCAGTAAGGCGCGGCCGGGCCCCGCCCGCCTGCCTTCAGGCGGGACGCAGCCAGCGCCGCAGCAGCAGCCGCAGCGCCGCCGGATCGACCGGCTTGGGCAGCACGAAATAGCCCGCTTCCTCGGCCGCCGCCAGCGCGTCGGACTTGAGATCGCCCGACAGCAGCGCGCTGCGCGCCTGCGGCTGGGTATTCTGCCAGCGCTCGAGCAGGTCCAGCCCGTTCTCGCTGCCGGGCAGGCGCAGGTCGCAGAAGATGATGTCCGGCCTGAGGCCCTGCATGAACAGGCGGTCGGCATCGGCGCCGTGCGCGGCGCACGCGACCTGGATGCCCCAGGCTTCCATCAGCGCGATCCAGGCCTTGCGGATCTGCGTGTCGTCGTCCACCACCAGCACCGTGCCGCGCAGATGGTCCGGCTTGGTGTCCTCGGCCGCCGCCGAGGCGCGCACCGCGCGGATGGTGGCCACGGTCTCGGCCTCCACCGGCGCCAGCGAGAACCAGAACACCGAGCCGCGCCCCGGCACCGAGCGCACGCCGTAGGTGCCGCGCATCAGGCGCACGCATTCCTTGAAGATGGCCAGCCCCAGCCCCAGGCCCTGGGACGGGTCGCGCTGGGGGTTGTGCACCTGGTAGTACGGCGAAAAGATGTCGGGCAGGTGCTCCGGCGTGATGCCGGCGCCGGTGTCCCACACCTCCACGCGGATATGCTTGCGGCGCTCGCGCGCCGTCACCAGCACGCCGCCGCGGCGGGTGTAGCGCAGCGCGTTCTGCACGAGGTTGAACAGCGCCCGGCGCAGCAGCACCGGCTCGGCCATCGCGAACAGTTCCTCGGGCACGCGCGGGGTCAGGGTCAGGCCGCTTTCGCGCGCGTCGGCGGCGAACTGGCTCATCACCTCGTTGATCAGGTGGCCGAGCTCGCACGGCTCCAGCGTCGGCAGCACCTTGCGGCCTTCCAGCTTGGACAGGTCCAGCAGCGAGCGGAACAGCAGGTCGATGGTCTGGGTGCCGGCGGCCACCTGCTCGACCAGCGGATGGAGCGAGGACGACTTGTTGCGCGCGCGCAGCGCCTCGACCAGCATCACCAGCGCATGCACGGGCTGGCGCAGGTCGTGGCTGGCGGCGGCGAGAAAGCGCGACTTCTCCTCGCTGGCATGCAGCGCGCGCTCCTTTTCCTCCTGGAACTGCTTGGCCAGGCGGCGGCTGTCGCTCTCGAGCTGGATGGCCCGCACCAGCGTGCGCTGCAGGTTCAGCGCGTGGCGCGTGAGCATGATGGCGTAGACCACCAGCAGCAACTGCACGTAGGTGCCGTGGCCCGGAAAGGCGTAGTCGGCCAACAAAATGTTGGGCACCAGGATCGGAATGCCGGCGTAGACCAGGTTCGACGGCACCGGCGACTGCGCGGTGACGCCGCCGGCCAGCACGCCCACCGCGAGCAGGTACAGCACGCTGGAGAACACGGTGGAGCCGGTGAACAGGTGCAGCAGCGCGGAGCTGCCCCAGGTCAGGCCGGTCAGGAAGGCGAGCGCGCGCATGTTGGCCCACCACTTGCGCGTATGGGCCGAGCGGCTCATGGTGGCGCCGTCGCGCAGGTAGCCATAGTAGAACCACGTCGACGCGGTGGCCAGCACCAGCATCACGCCGCACCAGCCCAGCAGCGCGGCATGGTCGGCGGCGGACCAGAAGGCGACCGCGGTCAGCGCCGGCAGCACCAGCGAGGCCACGGTGGCGGTGGGAGAGACGCGATGGATGGTCGCCAGCAGCTTGGCCCGCGTTTCGGTATCGAGCGGAGGCCCTGGCGGCGGCAGGATTCGGTTGAGCAGCGCGTTCAAAGGAAGGGCTGGGACGTCGGATGCGATCCGCCGTATCATGCCGCCTTTTGGGGAGTGGCGCCACGCCGATGGGCCGATCCGTGCACAAAAACGCCAGCCCGCGCGCCGGGCCCGGTACCGCCGGGCGAAACTCGTCCCCCATTCGCCTTATAATGCCCGCTTTACCCAAACGCTCGACGCCGTCCTCGTGAAAGTCTTCCGTGGCCTGCCCAATGCCGAGAGCCGGGCGCCCTGCGCCCTGACCATCGGCAATTTCGACGGTGTCCACCGCGGCCACCAGTCGCTGCTCGCGCGCGCGCGCGCGGCGGCCGACGCGCGCGGCCTGCCGCTGTGCGTGATGACCTTCGAGCCGCACCCGCGCGAGTTCTTCACCCCGGACAAGGCGCCCGCGCGCATCGCGCTGCTGCGCGACAAGCTCGAGAGCCTGCGCCGCAACGGGGTCGACCGCGTGGTGGTCGAGCATTTCAACGCCCATTTCGCCGCCCAGTCGCCGCAGGCCTTCGTCGAGAACGTGTTATGGCACGGTCTGCACACGCGCTGGCTGCTGGTCGGCGACGATTTCCGCTTCGGCGCGCGCCGCGCCGGCGACTTCGCCTACCTGCAGCAGGCCGGCGCCCAGTTCGGCTTCGACGTCGAGCAGATGGGCTCGGTCTCCGAGGGCGGCGTGCGCATCTCCAGCTCCGCGGTGCGCCAGGCGCTGGTCAGCGGCGACCTCGAGCATGCGCGCCGCCTGCTCGGCCACGGCTACGCCATCAGCGGGCACGTGGTGCACGGGCGCAAGCTGGGGCGCGACCTCGGCTTCCCCACCATCAACCTGCGCATCTCGCACAAGCGGCCGGCGGTCAGCGGCATCTTCGTGGTGCAGGTGCACGGCCTGGGCGAGCATCCGGTGCCCGGCGTGGCCAGCATCGGCGTGCGCCCGACCATCGAGGACGCCGGCCGGGTATTGCTGGAGGTGCATCTGTTCGACTTCAACCAGAGCATCTACGGCAAGCTGGTGCGCGTCGAGTTCATGAAGAAGCTGCGCGACGAGGCCCGCTTCGACGGCCTGGAAGCGCTGACCGCGGCCATCGCCAAGGACTGCGCGGATGCGCGCGCGTTCTTCGGCCTGACCGTGCCGGGCGTGCCCGCGGGCACGCCCCCGGCCGCGGGCAGCCGCGACTTCGCCACCTCCGCCACCGACCGAATTAGCTAGCGCCCCGTTCCCGCGCAGCGGGACCCGGGTCGCTACCCCTTCAAACCCGAGGCTTCCCCGCAGCCAGCCCACGCCGTACCGCGCGCCCGCAGCCAGCCGAGCTGGCGCCCCGCGCGCCAACCGAATTGCCCCGAGAATCGACATGTCCAACGACAAACGCGCCAAGCCCGAAAAAAGCAAGTACCCGGTCAACCTGCTCGACACCCCGTTCCCGATGCGCGGCGACCTGCCCAAGCGCGAGCCGCTGTGGGTCAAGCAGTGGCAGGACAAGCAGATCTACAAGAAGATCCGGGCCGCCCGCAAGGGCGCGAAGAAGTTCATCCTGCATGACGGCCCGCCGTACGCCAACGGCGACATCCACATCGGCCACGCGGTGAACAAGATCCTCAAGGACATGATCATCAAGGCGCGCGGCCTGTCGGGCCTGGACGCCGTCTACGTGCCGGGCTGGGACTGCCACGGCATGCCGATCGAGATCCAGATCGAGAAGCAGTTCGGCAAGGGCCTGCCGGTGCAGGAAGTCCAGTCGAAGGCGCGCGCCTACGCCACCGAGCAGATCGCCCGCCAGAAGCTGGACTTCGAGCGCCTGGGCGTGCTCGGCGACTGGGACCATCCCTACCTGACCATGAACCACAGCAACGAAGCCGACGAGCTGCGCGCGCTGGGCAAGATCATGGAAAAGGGCTACGTGTTCCGCGGCCTCAAGCCGGTGAACTGGTGCTTCGACTGCGGCTCGGCGCTGGCCGAGGCCGAGGTCGAGTACAAGGACAAGACCGACCTCTCCATCGACGTGGGCTTCCCGTTCGCCGAGACCGACAAGCTGGCCCATGCGTTCAAGCTGCCGGCCGCGCAACTGGCGGCCAGGCCGGGCTGGGTCGTGATCTGGACCACCACGCCGTGGACCATCCCGTCCAACCAGGCGCTCAACGTGCACCCGGAAGTGGAATACGCGCTGGTCGACACGCCGCGCGGCCACCTGATCCTGGCCACCGAGCGCGTCGAGGAGCAGCTCAAGGTCTACGGACTCGAAGGCAGCGTGCTGGCCACCGCCACGGGCGCGGCGCTGTCGGAGATCCGCTTCCACCATCCGCTGGCGAAGACCGACGCGGGCTACGACCGCCTCTCGCCGGTCTACCTGGGCGAGTACGTCACCACCGATACCGGCACCGGCATCGTGCACTCGGCGCCGGCCTACGGCGTGGAGGACTTCCAGTCGTGCAAGGCGCACGGCATGAGCGACGCCGACATCATCAGCCCGGTGATGGGCGACGGCGTCTACGCCAGCACGCTGCCGCTGTTCGGCGGCGAGAAGATCTGGGACGCCAACCCGAAGATCGTCGCGGTGCTGGAAGCCTCGGGCAACCTGTTCAACTCGCACAGGTACACCCACAGCTACATGCACTGCTGGCGCCACAAGACGCCGATCATCTACCGCGCCACCTCGCAGTGGTTCGCGGGCATGGACGTGGACCCGGTCGACGACGGCCCGACCCTGCGCGAGACCGCGCTGGCCGGCATCGAGGCCACCGAGTTCTACCCCGCCTGGGGCAAGCAGCGCCTGCACAACATGATCGCCAACCGGCCCGACTGGACCCTGTCGCGCCAGCGCCAGTGGGGCGTGCCGATGGCCTTCTTCGTGCACAAGGAAACCGGCGCGCTGCATCCGCGCACGCCGGCGCTGCTCGAGGAAGTGGCCAGGCGCGTGGAGCAGCACGGCATCGAGGCCTGGCAGACGCTGGACCCGCAGGAACTGCTCGGCGACGAAGCCGCGTTCTACGAGAAGAACCGCGACACGCTCGACGTCTGGTTCGACTCCGGCACCACGCACTGGACCGTGATCCGCGGCTCGCACCGCGCGGACCTGTACGACCCGTCGGCCGACCTGCCCGAGGGCCGCCTGGCGGACCTGTACCTGGAAGGCTCGGACCAGCACCGCGGCTGGTTCCACTCGTCACTGCTGACCGCCTCGATGCTGTACGGCAAGCCGCCCTACAAGGCGCTGCTCACGCACGGCTTCACCGTCGACGGCGAAGGCCGCAAGATGTCGAAGTCGGTCGGCAACACGGTCTCGCCGCAGGACGTGTCGAACAAGATGGGCGCCGAGATCATCCGCCTGTGGGTGGCCTCGACCGACTACTCGGGCGAGCTGTCGATCTCCGACGAGATCCTCAAGCGCGTGGTGGAAGGCTACCGCCGCATCCGCAACACGCTGCGCTTCCTGCTGGCCAACCTGGCCGACTACGACCACGCGCAGCACGCGCTGCCGGTGTCGGAATGGCTGGAGATCGACCGCTACGCGGTGGCGCTGACCGGCCGCCTGCAGCGCGAGATCCTGTCGCACTACGAGGCCTACGAATTCCACCCGGTGGTAGCCAAGCTGCAGACCTTCTGCTCGGAAGACCTCGGCGGCTTCTACCTCGACGTGCTCAAGGACCGCCTCTACACCACGGCGCCCGGCTCGCAGGCGCGCCGCGCCGCGCAGAACGCGGTCTACCACGTCACCCAGGCCATGCTGCACTGGATGGCGCCGTTCCTCTCGTTTACCGCCGAGGAAGCGTGGCAGATCTTCAGCCACGGCACCGAGCACCGCGACACCATCTTCACCAGCACCTACTACGAGGTGCCGGCGGTCGACGACGCCGACGACCTGCTGCAGAAGTGGCAGACCATCCGCGACGTGCGCGCGGAAGTCACCAAGCAGCTCGAAGCGGTGCGCGTGGACGGCGAGATCGGCTCGTCGCTGCAGGCCGAAGTCACCATCCAGGCCGGCGGCCCGGTGCTGGCCGCGCTGCAAAGCCTGGCCGACGACCTGCGCTTCGTGCTGCTGACCTCGGCAGCCAAGGTGGCGCCGGCGCCGGAAGGCGGCGACCTGATGGTCACGGTGACGCCGTCGGCCCACGCCAAGTGCGAGCGCTGCTGGCACTACCGCGCCGACGTCGGCCGCGACCCGGCCCATCCCACCCTCTGCGGGCGCTGCGACAGCAACCTGTTCGGCGCCGGCGAACACAGGAGCCACGCCTGATGGCCGCCACCACCACACGCGGCGCGCGCGCCGGCAAGCGCGCCAGCAAGGCCAGCCACACCACGCCGCTGCTGTGGCTGGCGTTCGCCCTGCTGGTGATCGTGCTCGACCAGTTCTTCAAGATCGTCATCGTCAGGACCTTCGCCTACGGCGAATCGCGCCCCGTGACCGGCTTCTTCAACCTGGTGCTGGTCTACAACAAGGGCGCCGCCTTCAGCTTCCTGGCCGACGCCGGCGGCTGGCAGCGCTGGTTCTTCACCGCGCTGGGCGTGGTGGTGGGCCTGTTCATCGTGTGGATGCTGTACCGCCACACCGGCCAGCGCCTGTTCTGCTTCGCCATCTCGCTGATCCTGGGCGGCGCCATCGGCAACGTGGTGGACCGCGTGATCTACGGCCACGTGATCGACTTCCTCGACTTCCACGCGCGCAACTACCACTGGCCCGCGTTCAACGTGGCGGACTGCGCCATCACGGTCGGCGCGGTGCTGCTGATCGTGGACGAGCTGCGGCGCGTGCGCCGGCACTGAACGGCGCCGGGCGCGCCGCGCGCTCAGTGGCGCACGGCGTACCAGGCGTGCTTGAGGTATTCGGCGAGCACCGCGCCCGCTTCGTAGACCACCAGCGACCTGTCCAGGCTCACGCCGGGATGGACGCCGTGGGCGCCCCACTCGACCTCGCCCCAGGCCTGGCGGAACGATTGCAGGGCCCGGCCGGTGTGGTACCAGCTGGTCACCAGCACCGCCCGGCGCGGCGCGAACCGCTCCAGCTGCGCCCGCGTCATGCGGGCGTTTTCCCAGGTGCTGCGCGAAGTGCATTCGTAGCCGATGCGCCCGCGCGGCACGCCGGCCATGACCAGGCGCCGCACGTTGAGCAGGCAGTCGCCGGCGCCGGTGACGAACACGAACGGCGCCACGCCGGCGTGATACAGCTCCGCCGCGCCGATCACGCGCTCGCCCGATTCCCCGCCCAGCACCACGATCCAGTCCGCCCGCGCCGGCACATCCTCGCGCGGCAGCCAGACCTTGGCGAAGGCCAGCAGCAGCAGGGCCAGCGCGAACACGCCCGCCAGCAACAGCAGGATCAGGTTCTGCGGGCGCAGCGGGCGCGGCGTGCGGTGCTGGCGAAACAAGGGACGTGGCGACATGAGGGTGGCGGGCAAAGGTGAGAGGATGAGCGGGCCGCGGAGGCCGGGGAGGCCGCGAGCGGCGGCGCGGCAAACGCGCGCGCGGGCAAGCCGGTATTATTGACGTTTCTCCGGCGCAGCGGCATGCCATTGCGGGACAATCGCAAGGCAACCGAGCCCCGGCACCCGGACCACACCTTCGAGCAAAGAGCATCATGGATCTGCGAGGCAAGCATCTCGTCCTTGGCCTGACCGGCGGCATCGCCTGCTACAAGTCGGCCGAGCTGGTCCGCCTGCTGGCCAAGGCCGGCGCGACCGTGCAGGTGGTCATGACCGAGGCCGCGACCCACTTCATCACCCCGGTCACGATGCAGGCGCTGTCGGGCCGGCCGGTATTCACGTCCCAGTGGGATGCGCGCGTGGGCAACAACATGGCCCACATCGACCTGTCGCGCGAGGCCGACGCCATCGTCATCGCGCCCGCCTCCACCGATTTCCTCGCGCGGCTGGCCAACGGCCTGTGCGACGACCTGCTCTCCACGCTGTGCATCGCGCGCGACTGCCCGCTGCTGGTGGTGCCCGCCATGAACCGCCAGATGTGGGGCGCGCCGGCCACGCAGCGCAATGCCGCGCAACTGCGCGCCGACGGCGTGGCGATCCTCGGCCCCGGCAGCGGCGACCAGGCCTGCGGCGAGATCGGCGACGGCCGCATGCTGGAGCCGGAGGAGATCGTCGAGGACCTCGTCGCCTTCTTCCAGCCCAAGCCGCTGGCGGGCCGCCGCGTGGTGATCACGGCCGGGCCGACCTTCGAGGCGATCGACCCGGTGCGCGGCATCACCAACCGCTCCTCGGGCAAGATGGGCTTCGCCATCGCGCGCGCGGCGCGCGAGGCCGGCGCCGACGTGATCCTGGTGGCGGGACCGACCGCGCAGCCGACGCCGCGCGGCGTGGCGCGCGCCGACGTGGAAAGCGCGCAGCAGATGTTCGATGCGGTGCTGGCGAACCTGACCGGCGCCGACGTGTTCATCGCCGTGGCGGCGGTGGCCGACTGGCGCCCGGCCGAGGTGGCCACGCAGAAGCTCAAGAAGGCCAACGACACCGACACGCCGACGCTGCGGTTCGTGCAGAACCCGGACATCCTCGCCGCCGTGGCGGCGCGCGCGAACGCGCCCTACTGCGTGGGCTTCGCCGCCGAGAGCGAGAAGCTCGAGCAATACGGCGAGCAGAAGCGCCAGCGCAAGAACGTGCCGCTGCTGGTCGGCAATATCGGCCACCAGACCTTCGGCCTCGACGACAACGAGATCGTGCTGTTCGACGCCAGGGGCGTGACGCGCCTGCCGCGCGCGGACAAGCTCACGCTGGCGCGCCACCTGGTGGCCGCCATCGGCCAGCGCCTGCCGGCGCGCTGAAGCCCGCGCCCGCGTCCCTTTCACACGACCCCCTCCCCTCGGCACGAACCCCACATGCCTGAAAGCAAACCCAAGCTGCGCCTCTCGGTGCTGGACCAGAGCCCGGTCATCGCCGGCCACAGCGCGCGCGACGCGCTGGCCGCCACGGTGGAGCTGGCGCAGGCCGCCGACGCGCTCGGCTACACGCGCTACTGGTGCGCCGAGCACCACGGCCTGCGCGGCGTGTGCAACCCCGCGCCGGAAGTCATGCTGGCGCGCCTGGGCAGCGTCACGCGGCGCATCCGGCTGGGCTCGGGCGGCGTGATGCTGCCCTACTACAGCCCGTTCAAGGTGGCCGAGCAGTTCCGCATGCTCGAAGGCCTGTTCCCGGGCCGCATCGACCTCGGCGTGGGCCGCGCGCCGGGCGGCGACCTGCGCACCGCGCAGGCCGTGGCGATGGGCGACTACAACCGCGGCGACCATTTCGCCGAGCAGGTGCAGGACCTGTCCTGGCTGCTGCGCGGCGAGGTGCCGCCCGGGCACATCGCCGAGGGCGTGGTGCTGCAGCCGGAGATCGACACCCGGCCCGAGCTGTGGGTGCTGGGCTCGAGCGACTACGGCGGCGCGCTGGCGGCCCGGCTCGGCCTGCGCTTCGCCTTCGCCCACTTCATCAATCCGCACATGGGCCACGCCGTGGCGCGCCACTACCGCGAGGACTTCGCGCCCGCGTATGACGCGCGCCCGTACAGCGCCGCGGCGATCTTCGTGATCTGCGCCGATACCGAGGCCGAGGCGGCGGCGCTGGAGCGCGCCGTGGACCTGCGCCGGCTGCAGATGGCCTATGGCGTCAACGCGCCGATCCCGTCGCTGGAGCAGGCCGCGCAGCACGAGCCCACCGAGCGCGACCGCCTGATCGTCGAGCGCGAGCGCCCGCGCACCATCTGCGGCACGCCGGAGCAGGTGGCGCAGCGCATGCTGGACCTGCGCGAGCGCTTCCAGGCCGACGAACTGGTGGTGCTGAGCGTGGCCGCCAGCTACGCGGCGCGGCTGCGCACCTACGAACTGCTGGCGCAGGCCTTCGATCTCTCGGCGGACTGAGGCGGGCCGGCGCGGCGGCCCGTTCGGCTATCATCCCGGGTTGCCAACGTTTTTCGTTTTCCGGGACCGACAGCCATGACCATCGAAGCCAATCCGACCGTCGAAATCAAGGTGCTCGACGCACGCCTGCACGAATGGGGCCTGCCCGCCTACCAGAGCGACATGGCGGCGGCGATCGACCTGCACGCCTGCCTGGACGCGCCGCTCACGATCGCGCCCGGCACGCCGGCGCAGCTGGTGCCGGCCGGCATCGCCGTGCACATGGCCAATCCGTACATGGCGGCCACCATCGCGCCGCGCTCGGGCCTGGGCCACAAGAAGGGGCTGGTGCTGGGCAATTCGATCGGCGTGATCGATGCCGACTACCAGGGCCCGATCATGGTCAGCGTGTGGAACCGCAACGCGCCCGGCACCGCGCCGATCGTGATCGAGCCGGGCGAGCGCATCGCGCAGATGATGTTCGTGCCGGTGCTGCGGCCCGTGTTCAGGACGGTGGAGGATTTTTCCGCGGACAGCGCGCGCGGCGCGGGCGGGTTCGGCTCGACCGGCGTGCACCACGCCGGCAAGGGCGCCTGAGCGCCGCGGGCCGGGAAAGCAGGCGCGCGCGGCGCGCCCGCTGGCGAGCCTGTTAGTGCGCCTGCTCGAACAGCAGCGCCACGCCGCCGGCCAGCGCGGCCGGGATCAGGCTCTGCGCCGGGCCCAGGTCGAACGCGTCCACGCCGGCGGCGCGCCAGTGCGCGCGGGCCGCGGCGAGGTCCGCGGTGCGCAGCCGGATGGCGGCATACCCAGGCACCGCGCGCCGCACCTGCTCGGTGCCGGTGGCCACGGCCAGCGCCTGCGGCGTGGTCACGACCAGCGCCGCGCCGTCCAGCGCCAGGCTGCAGATGTGCTCGTTGATTTGCGTCATCTCGCCGCCGGTGAGCTCGGCATAGGCCCGGCCGGCGGCGTCGACCAGCGCCGGCGCCACCACCAGGAACATGGTGGCGATGCCGGTGGCGCCGTTGGCGTGCGCGGTCCACTCGGGGCGCCACAGCAGCTCCGGCGTGACGTGCTCGCAGAGGAAGAAGCGCGCGCCGGGCGCATCGTCGATGGCGGTGACGCAGAACGTGGCGGGATGCTCGCTGCCGTCGTCCAGCCGCACCGGGCGCGAGAACCTGACCGCCTCCGAGGCATGCCATCCGTCCGCGCGCAGCTGCGTCGCGGCCGCGGCGCTGTCGGCGCTCTTGCAGGACAGCGCCGCGCAGCCGCCGCCGGCTTGCTGGGCGTCCCAGTAATACTGGCGCGCGGGGCTCGGCGCGGTGACGTGCAGCAGCTCCAGGTAGTCGCGCTCCAGCATCACGCAATGGTTCTGCGAGCCGAGCGTGTGGTAGCCGCGCGGCGTCAGGGTGAAGCCGAACCCGCGCCACGCCTGCGCGGCGGCGTCGAGATCGGGGCACACCATCACGGCATGGTCTAGCGGTTCCGTCGTCATCGCTACCTCTGCAAGTCCTGCAATCAATCGAATCGGTCGACCGGCCGCAATCGGCCGGTCAGTCGAACTGGATGTTGGCCTTGCGCGCCACCGCCTGCCACTTGTCGTGCTCATGGCGGACCAGGCTGGCGAGTTCGGCCGGGCTGCCGCCGACGACCTCGAAACCCTGCATGGCCAGCGCGTCCATCACGCGCGGCTGCCGCAGCGCGCGCACCAGCGCGTCGTGCAGGCGGCCCACCAGCGGCTCGGGCAGGCCGGCCGGGCCGAACACGCCGATCCAGGAATACGCCTCGAAGCCGCGATAGCCCTGCTCGCTCACGGTCGGCAGTTGCGGGAACTGGGGCAGCCGCGCGCTGCCGGTCACGCCCAGCAGCTTGACCGTCTTGGCCGCCACGTGCGCCTGCACGGCCGCGTAGCTCGAGAAAAAGACGTCGACTTCGTTGGACAGCACGGCCTGCACCGCCGGGCCGCCGCCTTTGTATGGAACATGGAGAAAGCGCACCCCGGCCTCGGTCGCCAGCGCCTCGGCCGCCAGCTGGTTGAGGCTGCCCACGCCCGACGAGGCGTAGTGGATGCTCTCCGGCTTCTCGCGCGCCATTGCCACCAGTTCCTTCACGTTGGAAGCCGGCAGCGAGGGATTGGCGGCGATCACCAGCGGGAAGCGTACCAGCTGCGAGATCGGCGTGAAATCGCGGAAGGTGTCGTAAGGCAGGTGCTTGTAGGCAAACGGGTTGATGGCGTGGGTGTCGAACGCCATCAGCAGGGTGGTGCCGTCGGGCTTGGCGCGCGCCACCATGCTGGAGGCGATCAGCCCGCCGGCGCCCGGCTTGTTGTCGATCACCACGGTCTGGCCGAGGCCGCTCTTGAGGCCGGGCTGCAACTGGCGCGCGACGATGTCGACGCTGCCGCCGGGCGGGAACGGCAGCACCATCGAAATGGGCCGGCCGGCGCCGCCGACGGGGGCATCGCCGCCCTGGGCGGCATGGCCGGGCGCGGGAATCAGGGGCATCGCGCCCAGCGGCAGCGATTTGAGCAGCAGGCGGCGCAGCCGCGAGCGTTCGGTCAGGGACATCGGGTACTCAGGCAAATGGCGGGCTCGACGCAGCTACCGTGGCAGCCGCACCCGGCCACAACAAAAAAGGGCGGCATTGCTGCCGCCCTGTATTTTGCCCGAGGATAGCACGAATTGCTGGCGGCAGGACTGCCGCCAGCCTTCCCGCCCGGCGGGCGCCTACACCTCCGCCTTCTCGTTCTCGGGCGCCTCCGGGGGTTCCGGCGGCTCCGCGGCGGCTTCGGTGAAGTCCAGCTTGATCTGGTCCTGCTCGTCGAGGTCGACCACGACCTTGCCGCCCGAGACCAGCTTGCCGAACAGCAGTTCGTCGGCCAGCGCCTTGCGGATCAGGTCCTGGATCAGGCGCTGCATCGGCCGCGCGCCCATCAGCGGATCGAAGCCCTTCTTGGCGAGGAACTTGCGCAGTTTCTCGCTGAAGCTGGCTTCCACCTTCTTCTCGTGGAGCTGCTCCTCGAGCTGCATGAGGAACTTGTCCACCACGCGCAGGATGATTTCCTCGTCCAGCGAGCGGAAGCTGATGATGGCGTCCAGCCGGTTGCGGAACTCCGGCGTGAACATGCGCTTGATGTCGGCCATCTCGTCGCCCTGCTCGCGCGCCGAGGTGAAGCCGATGGTGGCGCGGTTCATGGTCTCCGCCCCCGCGTTGGTGGTCATGATGATGATCACGTTGCGGAAGTCGGCGCGGCGGCCGTTGTTGTCGGTCAGCGCGCCGTGGTCCATCACCTGCAGCAGGATGTTGAAGATGTCCGGGTGCGCCTTCTCGATTTCGTCGAGCAGCAGCACGCAGTGCGGCTTCTTGGTGACGGCCTCGGTCAGCAGGCCGCCCTGGTCGAAGCCCACGTAGCCCGGAGGCGCGCCGATCAGCCGGCTCACCGCGTGGCGCTCCATGTATTCGGACATGTCGAAGCGCAGCAGCTCGATGCCCATAATGAAGGCGAGCTGCTTGGCGACCTCGGTCTTGCCCACGCCGGTCGGGCCGGAGAACAGGAACGAGCCGATCGGCTTTTCGGTCTTGCCCAGGCCCGCGCGCGACATCTTGATGGCCGAGGCCAGCGCCTCGATGGCCGGGTCCTGGCCGAACACCACCGACTTCAGGTCGCGGTCCAGCGTCTGCAGCTTGCTGCGGTCGTCCTGGTTGACGCTCTGCGGCGGGATGCGGGCGATGCGCGAGACGATGTCCTCGATCTCGCCCTTGCCGATGGTCTTCTTCTGCTTGGACTTCGGCAGGATGCGCTGCGCGGCGCCTGCCTCGTCGATCACATCGATGGCCTTGTCCGGCAGGTGGCGGTCGGTGATGAAGCGCGCCGACAGCTCGGCCGCCGCGGTCAGCGCCGCCGCCGCGTACTTGACGCCGTGGTGCTCCTCGAAGCGCGACTTCAGGCCGCGCAGGATCTGCACGGTCTGGTCGACCGACGGCTCCACCACGTCGATCTTCTGGAACCGGCGCGACAGCGCCGCGTCCTTCTCGAAGATGCCGCGATACTCGGTGAAGGTGGTCGCGCCGATGCACTTGAGCTGGCCCGACGACAGCGCCGGCTTGAGCAGGTTGCTGGCGTCCAGCGTGCCGCCCGAGGCGGCGCCCGCGCCGATCAGCGTGTGGATCTCGTCGATGAACAGGATCGCGTTCGGATTGTCCTTGAGCGACTTGAGCACGCCCTTGAGGCGCTGCTCGAAATCGCCGCGGTACTTGGTGCCGGCCAGCAGCGCGCCCATGTCGAGCGAGTACACGACCGCCTTTTCGAGGATGTCGGGCACTTCGTTCTTGGTGATGCGCCAGGCCAGGCCCTCCGCGATGGCGGTCTTGCCGACGCCGGCCTCGCCCACCAGCAGCGGGTTGTTCTTGCGCCGGCGGCACAGCACCTGGACCACGCGCTCGACTTCGCTCTCGCGGCCGATCAGCGGATCTATCTTGCCGGCCTTGGCCAGCACGTTCAGGTTCTGGGTGAACTGCTCGAGCGGGCTTTCCTTGCCATCGCCGCCTTCGCCCTCGGCCGCGCCCTCGCCATGCTTGGCGGGCTCGGCCTGGTCCTTGCGGATGCCGTGGCTGATGAAATTGACCACGTCCAGCCGGGTCACGCCCTGCTGCTGGAGGTAGTACACCGCGTGCGAGTCCTTTTCGCCGAAGATCGCCACCAGCACGTTGGCGCCCGTCACTTCCTTCTTGCCGTTGGAAGTGGACTGCACGTGCATGATGGCGCGCTGGATCACGCGCTGGAAGCCCAGCGTGGGCTGGGTATCCACCTCGTCGGTGCCGGGCACCACCGGGGTATTGTCCGCGATGAAATTCTTCAGGCTGGTGCGCAGGTCCTCGATATTGGCTGCGCAGGCGCGCAAGACTTCCGCTGCCGTGGGGTTGTCAAGCAACGCCAGTAGCAGGTGCTCCACGGTGATGAACTCGTGGCGTGCCTGCCGCGCTTCAACAAACGCCATGTGCAGGCTGACTTCCAATTCTTGCGCAATCATGCTTCCTCCATCACGCACTGCAACGGATGACCCGCCTGCCGTGCGTGCGTTGACACCAGCTCGACCTTCGTCGCCGCGATATCCCTGGTATAGATACCGCAGACCCCCTTGCCTTCCCGGTGGACGGTGAGCATGATCTGCGTCGCCGTCTCCCGGTCCCTGCTGAAATACTGCTGCAGGATCATCACGACGAACTCCATCGGGGTGAAGTCGTCATTCAGCAGCAGGACCTTGTACATGGCGGGCGGTTTGAGCGCCTGCTCTTTCCGCTCCAGTACGGTGCCTGCTTCGCGTTGTGGGACATTTGCCAGCCGTGTAGCCATGGCTTTATTCTAACCCTTACGCACAACTCTGCAATTTGGGGAAAAGACACGGGATTCAAGAGGCCGATGCAGCGGCCATCGAAATTCCGGAGATGCCGAATGCATCCGGGGACACCCGGAAGCGCGGGCGCGCCGCCGGGACCCAAACCCCTCCAAAATACCACCGACCGCCGTTCCTTTCCCGCCACACCCTACGGCGAGTGGGGAATCTGCCAGCTTGACAGTGACCATGTTTGCCAGAAGAATCGTTCACACATTCAGTCTGGTTACGCGAGCCAAGCAATATGCCGGACCTGGGTGATCCGTGAGCAGGGAGGCCCACGAATCCGGCGGCGGCGAGTCAGCATCGAGAAACTGGCCGCCACGCGGTGCCCCGCAAGTCGTGCCACAGCGCCCGGCCCGGTCTGACCGGCCCGGCGCGAAGCCACATGCCGGGCGCCGGCTGGCCGCGGCGCTTTCCCCCGCTCGTATCCTGCTTTTTTTGTTGGGGGAGTTTATGGCAAGCGGTATCGTCAAATGGTTCAATGACGCCAAGGGCTTTGGGTTCATCAAGCCGGACGACGGCGAAGAAGAACTGTTTGCGCACTTTTCGGCCATCCAGATGAGTGGCTTCAAGACCCTGAAAGAGGGTCAGCGCGTATCCTTCGAAATCATCCAGGGTCCCAAGGGCAAGCAAGCCACCAATATCCAGGACGCTGCTGCCTGAAGACGCTGTGCATGGCCGCACCCGCCGGCAGAGCGCGCGGCGGCCACGAAAGGATGCGGGGGAGTCCTCCCCGGAACGGGATCGGCCTGTAGCCCCCCGGATACCGCCCGGCCCTGGCTGCCGGCGTGCCGTGTCCGGAAAGACAGGCTGAACAGCAGTACGCGACGCATCCGTCAAAAAGCCCGGTCAGGTCAATGCCGGGCTTTTTGTTTGGCCGGGCGCCAGCGGGGACGCGCTATCGGGATGGCATGCTCAGGCTCCACGCAGCCGCCGGCGCAACCCGGACATCCAGCCCGCCGGCGGCTTCGGTTCAAGCAGATCCCGCTCAGGCACGTCCAGATTGCCCAGGCAGATGCAAACCAGGGTGCCGTTGCCGTCCACTCCGAGGGCAAGTTCGGGCGCCACCTCGCACCACGCCAGCGGCCGTCCCCAACCGAGGCACAGCGTGCGGCGCTCGCGATCGTAGACCGCTTCCGGCTCGCCGTCGAAATCGACGCTCAGACGCCCGTCATCATCGAACGGCCCCGCGAAGCATGGCTGCCCCGCACGTCCCACCGGACGCGCCAGCGCGCGCAACTGCCACTGTCCGGGATTGGCAAACCATTCGACCTCCGACAATCTGCGCTCGTCATCCAGCGTCAGCACAAGCGACCCGATCGTGATGAGATAGCGCTGCGGCCCGATGCGGAAAGCCGAATCGATTTCCGCGCGCAACGCATAGGCCGGCCCGACAACGGCGGGATACGACACCTTGCACGTCACATAACCGGCTCCGTCCCAATCGACGATGGCCTGCGCGGGCGCGGTGGCGGGAGAAACCTCGACCTGAATGGAGTGCATGGCTATTTGTACAGGAAATGCAGGACGGTGTAGTCGCCTTCCCTCACCAGCACTTCCAGGGTTCGCTGCCGGCCGTGCCGGATCATGGGTACTGTGTACATGAAGAGGCCACGATACCCTCTGGGATCCGGAGTCCGTCTCCCATGCCTTATGGCAAGACGCAGTATGTGAACCGGGACAAAGCGATCCGGATTTCCCATGTGCTGCAACGGTTTCTCCGCAAAGCGCAGGGGCTGGCGGCTCAGCGCATGGAATCGCGTCCGCAATCCCATCAACGTCACGCCGCTGATAGCAGCGCCGGCGCTGCGGGTGCCCGCACCGACAAGCCCGCGAACCCCTGCCTTCCAGATCCCGCCGACCACCAATATGGCATCGAAGGGATCAAGAAGCGGAGCCTCCAGCCCCGGCTCGCTCAGCGAGACGTATTTCCCTTCCAGGTCAAAGGTTCTGGAAAAACCGCTGACGATCTCCTGATAGCCGATAACGCAGCCCAGCACTTCGTCGTGGATCGGCCGCGCGGCCCAGGGCAACGTGGGCGGCCGAATTTCGAACAGATGGGCAGGCAACGGATTTCCTCCGTTCCAGGCATAGGAACGTTCATACCCTGTGTACAACGGGATCGCCAAAGACATCGCGGGCACCCTCCGTAATGATCGGGAAGAGGCCCACGTTAGAGAAGCGAGAAAGTGGCCGGAGGCGGAAACGCCTCAATCGACGCGTGGAATTGTCCGCTTTGCTCCGGAATCACCAACCGGCATGCCGGCAAACGGGTCAGGCCGGTTCGCAGCTACGGACCAATATGAAAGTCCGGCGATATTTCGCAGCGGGAAAGGCAAACAAGATCATGGCCTTGAGAAAGGAAACCCGGCAGGCCATGAACTCCCGTGGTCCGATCTATCGCCGCAACGGCCGGCAACTCGATCATTCCGCGCAAGTCGACCGCAAATCGGCACCGGCTCTGGACCACAGTCGGATATGAGTCGAATTCTCCTCAGCTCCTTCACTATCCTGCGATAGCCCGCCGCCCCCTCCATGTTGCGGCACAAAATCGTAAGTGTCTGATTGCGCACCCCGACATCCGTGCCGTAGGGTGCCAGCAATTCTCCCGTTCAGGCCACATCGTGTCGCTCCGTTCCGCCGGCGCGTTCTTCGCCAAGCTCATCCCTGCCATTCTTTCAGACCTGCGACGCATCGCCAGCCGCTCACGCGGCGAAGCCACCGTGGAAGACCTGCAGGCGGAAGCATGGATCTTGGCCGAGGAATTGAGCCAGGACCATGACCCGCCGCCGGACGCCGGCGACAAGAGCTTCCATCAACAGATCCTGGGCCGTCTCTACAATCGCTTTGTGAACTTCGCAGACAAGCGCTTGCGCTTCGCTGTGCGACTGGACGAACAGCGCGAGAACGACGACGGCGGGACGCGGGAGAACTCAGTTGCGGCAGCCCTGGCCGCGCCGGAAGACTCCGACCCTTCCCTGGCACTGGCGACACGCGAGGATGAGCGCACGCAGGAACGGCAGCTCATGGGGCGGTTCGCCGAGGCCGTGGCCTACCTGCGAGTCTTCGCCAACATGGGAAACGACCGGCCGGCGATTGCGGACCACTTTGCGATAGCGGTCTGCACGCTTCGTCGACGACTGCGGCGCGCCGAGAGGTCAGTGGAAATGCAGCCCTCGCTGTTCGACGGCATCACCGCGATTCCCGACGACTTCCTGCCGCCGCCGCGGCCGCGCAAGTACCTGAAGAACCTGGAGAAGGTCGGCGCCGACGAGATTGCGTCGACAGCCCGCGCACAGAGCCGGCTGTTCGTTCGGACCTACGTGCCGATTCGGCGGGGCTGGTGATCCGCCGGATTGCTGCGGAATGCCGAGGTGGTGACAGGCTGGGCAGCCCCGCCTGCCACGATCCCATCCGGTTTCATCCTGACTGCGCGCACCAATGAAAAACCCCCGGCACCTCCTCGCGGAAGCCCGGGGGCCGGCCGGCTCGCGCCTCCAAGCCAGAAGGGGCGGCTGGCAGCTAGCGCTTACATATTGTCGATCATCACCTGGCCAAAGCCCGAGCACGACACCTGCGTGGCGCCTTCGAGCAGGCGGGCGAAGTCGTAGGTGACCTTCTTCGACAGGATCGATTTCTCCATCGACGAGATGATCAGGTCGGCGGCCTCGGTCCAGCCCATGTGGCGCAGCATCATTTCGGCGGACAGGATCTCGGAGCCCGGGTTCACGTAGTCCTTGCCGGCGTACTTCGGCGCGGTGCCGTGGGTGGCTTCGAACATGGCCACCGAGTCGGACAGGTTGGCGCCGGGGGCGATGCCGATGCCGCCGACCTGGGCCGCCAGCGCGTCGGAGATGTAGTCGCCATTCAGGTTCAGCGTGGCGATCACCGAGTATTCGGCCGGGCGCAGCAGGATCTGCTGCAGGAAGGCGTCGGCGATGGCGTCCTTGATGACGATCTCGCGGCCGGTCTTGGGGTTCTTGAACTTGCACCACGGGCCGCCGTCGATCGGCTCGGCACCGAATTCCTTCTGCGCCAGCTCGTAGGCCCAGTCGCGGAAGCCGCCTTCGGTGAACTTCATGATGTTGCCCTTGTGCACGATGGTCACGGAGGGCTTGTCGTTGTCGATCGCGTACTGGATGGCCTTGCGCACCAGGCGCTGGGTGCCCTGGCGGGAAACCGGCTTGACGCCGATGCCCGAGGTTTCCGGGAAGCGGATCTTCTTGACGCCCATCTCGTTCTGCAGGAAGGCGATCAGCTTCTTGGCCTGCTCGCTTTCCGCTTCCCACTCGATGCCGGCGTAGATGTCTTCCGAGTTCTCGCGGAAGATCACCATGTCGATCTTCTGCGGCTCGCGCACCGGCGAAGGCACGCCCTTGAAGTAGGCCACCGGGCGCAGGCAGACGTAGAGGTCGAGTTGCTGGCGCAGCGCCACGTTCAGCGAGCGGATGCCGCCGCCGACCGGCGTGGTCAGCGGGCCCTTGATCGACACCACGTATTCCTTGAGGGCCTGCAGCGTCTCCTCGGGCAGCCACACGTCGGGGCCGTAGACCTTGGTCGACTTCTCGCCGGCGTAGATCTCCATCCACGAGATCTTGCGCTTGCCGGCGTAGGCCTTGGCCACCGCGGCGTCGACCACCTTGATCATCACCGGGGTGATGTCCAGGCCCGTTCCGTCGCCCTCGATGAAGGGGATGATCGGATTGTCCGGAACATTCAGCGAGAAATCCTGGTTGACCGTGATCTTGTCACCGGCCGGAACCTTGATGTGTTGGTACATGACGTCTCCAGTACGGAACGGGGGGATGGGACAGGCCGCCAGGCGCGCGGGCCGGGCGGCGGGATATGGGGAAGCGCGGGGGCATTTTAGCGGGATCGCCGAAGCTGCGATGGTGCGTTGCACACAGCCGCCGGCCGGTGGCACGCCAAATGCGTTCCAGTCCAGTCTTATATAAGACATAAGACTGTCTTTCATTATGCAACAAAATCCCGCGATCCGCCATCGCCACGGCGCCCTGCCGCAGCGCCGGGCCGCCGGCCGGGCGCGCGGCTGCGGCATACTGGCGCCCGTCGGCGCGTTGCCGGCATCGTCTTCCAGCCTCCGCATGACCCTGATCGCCCTGAACAAACCCTTCGGCACCATGAGCCAGTTTTCCGCGCACCCGTCGCGCCCGACGCTGGCCGACTGCGTGGCGCTGCCCGGCGTGTACCCGGCCGGCCGGCTCGATGCCGACAGCGAGGGCCTGCTGCTGCTGACCGACGACGGCGCCCTGCAGGCGCGCATCGCCGATCCGCACCACAAGCTGGCGAAGACCTACCTGGTGCAGGTGGAAAACGTGCCCGGCGCGGACGCGCTCGCGCGCCTGCGCGCGGGCGTGGACCTCGGCGACTTCCGCACCCGGCCCGCGCAGGCGCGCCTGATCGAGGAGCCCGGCTTCCTGTGGCCGCGCCAGCCGCCGGTGCGGTTCCGCGCCGCCATCCCGACGCAATGGCTGGAAATGGAGATCCGCGAGGGCAAGAACCGGCAGGTGCGGCGCATGACGGCGGCGGTCGGCTTTCCCACCCTGCGCCTGGTGCGCGTGAAGATCGGCGCGCTCGACCTGCGCGCGCTCGGGCTGGCGCCCGGGCAGTGGTGCGAGGTCTCGGCCGCGGATCTGGGCCTGCCCGCCGCCGCCGCGCCGCGCCCGCATCCCTCCCCGCGCGCGGACACGGCACGCGCGCCGGCCGGGCGGCAAACCCGGAGTCCGGGGCGCCCGCGGCGATAAAGTTACAAAAATTAACAGATCGCGGGTCAACGGCCCGCCGCCGCGCTTCGTTTTTGACAGTGACACGTCGCACACGAGTCACTCTTTCGAATCGATTCAACCTTCCGAGGTAGATAGCATGAACAAACTGATCGCTGCTCTGGTCGCCGGCCTGTTCGCCACCGGCGCTTTCGCTCAAGCCGCCGCTCCCGCACCGGCCGCTCCGGCCGCCGCGGCGCCCGCAGCGGAAGCTCCGGCTGCCAAGCCGGCCAAGAGCGCCAAGAAGAGCCACGCCAAGCACGCTCGCAAGGCCAAGGCTGCTGCGGCTGCCAAGGCTGACGCGCCGGCCGCCCAGTAAGTTCACTGCTGGCGCGCCGGACCTTGCGTCCGGCATGCGAAAGGCAGGCTGCCCGCGGGGCCGCCTGCCTTTTTTGTTGGCCGCCGCGCGGCCGGCCCGGCCGGGCAACGCGGCGAAACCATCGCGCGCGCCGCGCGCGCGATAGCTGCGTTATGCTGGCGGCTGTCCTGAACCCGTCATCCGCCGCTTCCCTTCCATGCGTCCTGTCCTCCCGTTCCTTCTCGCCGGCGGCTGCGCCGTTGCCTTCCTGACTTCCGCGCTGGCCCAGGCGCCGGCCAGCGGCCTGCCGGTCAGGCAGCTTACCGCGGGCATGTACGCGATCAAGGCGGCAATCGCCGCCACGCCGGAATCCCGCGAGCTGGGCCTGATGTACCGCAAGAACATGCCCGCCAACGAAGGCATGCTGTTCGTCTTCGAGGACAAGGCCGGGCACTGCTTCTGGATGAAGAACACCGACCTGCCGCTGTCGATCGCCTTCCTCGCCGACGACGGCGCCATCGTCAACATCGAGGACATGGCGCCGCAGACGGAAGACAACCATTGCCCGCGCGCGGCCGTGCGCTACGCGCTGGAGATGAACAAGGGATGGTTCGCGCAGAAGGGCCTGAAGGCCGGCGCGAAGATCGGCGGCCTGCCGCAGCCGCGCTAGCGGGACGGCGCGGCGGCATGCCCGACGCGCGCGGCGACCGGATCAGTCGCGGAAGTTGTTGAAGTCCAGCGGCGCCTCGGGGACGTCCTTGCGCAGCAGCGCGATCACGTTCTGCAGGTCGTCGCGCTTGGTGCCGGACACGCGCACCGCGTCGCCCTGGATGCTGGCCTGCACCTTGATCTTGCTGTCCTTGATCAGGCGCACGATCTTCTTGGCCAGGTCGCCGGTGACGCCCTTCTTGATGGTGATGACCTGCTTGACCTTGTCGCCGCTGATCTTCTCGGTCTTGCCGTAGTCGAGGAAGCGCACGTCCACGTTGCGCTTGGCCATCTTGTTGATCAGCACGTCCTTGACCTGGCCGAGCTTGAAATCGTCGTCGGCGAACGCGGTCAGCTCGTTTTCCTTGTGCTCGACCCGCGCGTCCGATCCCTTGAAGTCGAAACGGGTGGTGATTTCCTTGTTGGCCTGCTCGACCGAGTTCTTCACCTCGACCATGTTCGCTTCGCACACTACGTCAAACGACGGCATTTGCACTCTCCTTGTCTTGCCTGTTGCTGATGTTGCTGATGTTGCGGTGTAGCGCCGCCCGCCCGCGGCGGGCCGGCGGCGGCGCTTACGTATAATCCAACCTACCCTGCAGTCCGGCGCCGCCGCGCGGCCGCCGCTTCACCTTTCCCTTGCATGGCAGATTTCCACGAATTTTATCCCCTGCGCCGCCACAATACATTGGGATTCGACGTGCGCGCGCGCTTCGCCGCGCATGTGCGCAGCGAGGCCGACTTGCGGCAGGCGCTGGCCGACCCGCGCGCGCAGGGGCTGCCGCTGGTGGTGCTGGGCGGCGGCAGCAACGTGGTGCTCACGCGCGACCTCGACGCGCTGGTGCTGCTGATGGAGATTCCGGGCTACGCGGCCCGCGCGGCCGACGACGCTTTCCTGGTGACGGCCGGCGCCGGCGAGAACTGGCACGCGCTGGTCTGCCGCGCCATCGCCGACGGCATGCCGGGCCTGGAAAACCTGGCGCTGATCCCCGGCACCGCCGGCGCCGCGCCGATCCAGAACATCGGCGCCTATGGCGTGGAGCTGCGCGAGCGCTTCGACAGCCTGCGCGCCTGGGACCGCCAGGCCGGCGCATTCGTCACGCTCACGCGCGAGCAGTGCCGCTTCGCCTACCGCGACAGCCTGTTCAAGGCCGAGGGCCGCGACCGCTACATCATCACCGCGGTCACGCTGCGGCTGCCGCGGCCGTGGCAGCCGGTGCTGGGCTACGCGGAACTGGCGCGGGAAATCGCCCAGGGGCCGGATGCGCCAGATACCTCGGATGCGTCAAACGCGCCGGTCAGCGCCGCGCGCATCCGCGACGCCATCATCGCGATCCGCTCGCGCAAGCTGCCCGACCCGGCCGAGATCGGCAACGCGGGCAGCTTCTTCAAGAATCCGGTGGTGAGCGCGGCGCAGCGCGACGCGCTGCTGGCCCGGCATCCCGGGCTGGTCAGCCATGCCCAGCCCGACGGCAGCTACAAGCTGGCGGCCGGCTGGCTGATCGACCAGTGCGGTCTCAAGGGCCTGCGCGACGGCGCGGTCGGCGTGTACGGCAAGCAGGCCCTGGTGCTGGTGCACCACGGCGGCGGCAACGGGCAGGAACTGCTGGCGCTGGCGCAGCGCATCGCCGAGACGGTGGCGGCGCGCTTCGGCGTGCGCATCGAGCCCGAGCCGGTCATCCTCTAGGCCGCGCCCGGGCGGGCGCGGCGCCGTGCTTCGGGTGCGGCCTTCGGGTGCGTCCTTCGGGTGCGCTTTTCAGGCGCGTGCTTCAGGCAAAGTGGCAGACGTAGTCCAGGGTTTCCAGCACTTCGATGTCGAAGCTGCTGTTGCCCGGCACGTCGAACCGTTGGCCCGCGCCGTAGGTGTTCCACTGCGCCTCGCCGGCCAGGCGCACGCGGCAGCTGCCCGCGTTGATCTCCATGATTTCCGGCGCGCCCGTGTTGAAGGTCAGCGCGGCGGGGAAGATCACGCCCAGCGTCTTGCGGGTGCCGTCCGGGAACAGCACGGTGTGGCTGACGCACTTGCCGTCGAAGTAGAGGTTGGCTTTCTTGACGACGGAAACGTTGTCGAACTGGCTCATGCTTTTTCTCCTTTGATGCGGTTCTGGGTGTCTCTGGGGGCGGTGCCGGCGATAGCGGCGGCAGCGGCGCGGCGCAAAAAAAAGGGGCCGTGGCGGCCCCTCTTCCCTGCTGCCATCTGCTGCCGGCCCGTGCCAGGCCGGTAGCCGTCTGCGGGCGTTACTCGCCGCGCTGGCGGCGCGCGTTCTCGGCGATGCGCATGCGCAGCGCGTTGAGCTTGATGAAGCCGCCGGCGTCGGCCTGGTTGTAGGCGCCGCCGTCGTCGTCGAAGGTCGCGATGGTCTTGTCGAACAGCGTGTCCTTCGAGTCGCGCGCGACCACGATGACGTTGCCCTTGTACAGCTTGACGCGGACCCAGCCGTTGACCTTGGCCTGGGTGTGGTCGATCAGGACCTGCAGCGCGCGGCGTTCCGGGCTCCACCAGTAGCCGTTGTAGATCAGGCTGGCGTAGCGCGGCATCAGGTCGTCCTTCAGGTGCGCGACTTCGCGGTCGAGCGTGATCGACTCGATGGCGCGGTGGGCCTTGAGGATGATGGTGCCGCCGGGGGTTTCGTAGCAGCCGCGGCTCTTCATGCCGACGTAGCGGTTTTCCACCAGGTCCAGGCGGCCGATGCCGTGCTTGCCGCCGAGGCGGTTCAGCTCGGTCAGCACTTCGGCCGGCGACAGGCGCTTGCCGTTCAGGCCGACGATGTCGCCGCCGTCGAATTCGATGTCAAGGTACTCGGCCGCGTCAGGCGCATTCTCGGGCGACACGGTCCAGCGCCACATGTCTTCCTCGGCCTCGGCCTTGGGGTCTTCGAGGTGGCGGCCTTCGAACGAGATGTGCAGCAGGTTGGCGTCCATCGAGTACGGCGCGCCGCCCTTCTTGTGCTTCATGTCGATGTCGATGCCGGCCTTCTCGGCGTAGGCCAGCAGCTTCTCGCGCGACAGCAGGTCCCACTCGCGCCACGGCGCGATGACCTTCACGCCCGGCTCGAGGCCGTAGTAGCCCAGCTCGAAGCGGACCTGGTCGTTGCCCTTGCCGGTGGCGCCGTGCGACACGGCATCCGCGCCGGTGCTGCGCAGGATCTCGATCTGGCGCTTGGCGATCAGCGGGCGCGCGATCGAGGTGCCGAGCAGGTATTCGCCTTCGTAGACCGCGTTGGCGCGGAACATCGGGAAGACGAAGTCGCGCACGAATTCCTCGCGCAGGTCGTCGATGAAGATGTTCTCGGGCTTGATGCCGAACTTGAGCGCCTTCTGGCGGGCCGGCTCGAGTTCCTCGCCCTGGCCGATGTCGGCGGTAAAGGTGACCACCTCGCATTGATAGGTGTCCTGCAGCCACTTCAGGATCACCGAAGTGTCCAGCCCGCCGGAGTAGGCAAGCACGACTTTCTTGATATCGCTCATGTTCGACTCGATGCGCAAAGTAAGCGCGGCCGGCATGGTTGCCGGACACGCGAGAAATTGATGCGGAAAACCGCTATTTTGACACGTCCGCCCGGGCTTGGGCGGCACTTCCGGCCCTCAGGCCGCGCGGGCCCGCGGCGCCGGCGCGCCGGATGTGCGCCATGCGCTGCGCGCGGCGTTTCCGGCCGGCGCCCCGCTCAGTAGCGGCCGCAGAGCAGGTATTCCATCAGGGCCTTCTGCACGTGCAGGCGGTTCTCGGCCTCTTCCCACACCACGCTCTTGGGACCGTCGATCACCGCCGCCTCGACTTCCTCGCCGCGGTGGGCGGGCAGGCAGTGCATGAACAGCGCGTCGGGATTGGCACGGTCCATCATGACCGTGGTCACCATCCAGTCCTGGAACGCGCGCTTGCGCGCGTCGTTCTCGGCCTCGAAGCCCATGCTGGTCCACACGTCGGTGGTGACGAGGTCCGCGCCCTGGCACGCGGCCAGCGGATCGGCGAACACGTTGACCAGGTGCGCGGCCGAGGCCGGCACCATCGCCGGGTCGAGCTGGTAGCCCGGCGGCGCCGAGAAATGGAAGTTGAAGCCGAGCCGCTCGGCCGCCTGGATCCAGGTGTAGGCCATGTTGTTGGCGTCGCCGATCCACGCCACGGTCTTGCCGCGGATGCTGCCGCGCTGCTCGATGTAGGTGAACACGTCCGCCAGCACCTGGCAGGGATGGTATTCGTTGGTCAGCCCGTTGATCACCGGCACGCGCGAATGCGCGGCGAAGCGCTCGATGATCTCCTGGCCGAAGGTGCGGATCATGATGATGTCGACCATGCGCGAGATCACCTGCGCCGCATCCTCGATCGGCTCGCCGCGCCCGAGCTGGGAATCGCGCGTGTTGAGGAACACCGCGTGGCCGCCGAGCTGGTGGATGCCGGCCTCGAACGACAGGCGCGTGCGGGTCGAATTCTTCTCGAAGATCATGGACAGCGTGCGGTCGTGCAGCGGGTGCCATGTCTCGTAATTCTTGAACTTGGCCTTCAGAATCCGCGCGCGGTCCAGCAGGTACTCGTACTCGTCGGGAGTCAGGTCGCTGAACTGGAGGTAATGCTTGATCGAAGTTGGGCTCATAAAACAAAGAAGGCGGCTCGGTGGGGGCACGCCGCCATGAAGGGTTTCATGGCCTGAGCATGCCGCGGAGCCGCCTTTCGCGTCGCTTGCGCAATTTAACTGCAAGAATCATAAGGGATTATTCCTGCTTTGGCGAGCCTGCGGGGCGCGCGAAGGTGGCCCCGGAGCTTATGCTCAGGTCTTATATAAGATATAATACTGGCTGATTCACGCGGGGCCAGGCATACCGATGCCGCTGCCCGCCGCCGGCATCAAAAGTGCCCCCGCCGACACCGACGCCCCGCTGTCCAGGCCTGGAAAAGAAACGAACCAAACGTTTCCCGGCCGCGTCAAACGGGCTTTGCGTCTGGACGAAGTCTGGCGGGTTTACCGTCGAGTCACCCGTCTTATCCCCGCAGTCCAATGAAGCCCATCGTTCGCGAATATTTCATCCAAGGCATCACCAGGGAAGGCAAGACCTTCCGTCCGAGCGACTGGGCAGAGCGGCTGTGCGGCGTGATGGCGCAATTCCGCCCCGAGGGAGACACCGGGGACCCCCGCATCACCTACTCGCCTTACGTGCGGCCCGTGATGACGGGCAACGTCAAGACCGTGGTGGTCGACGTGCGGCTGCGCGACATCGAACCCAAGGCGCTCGACTTCGTGCTCAACTTCGCGCGCGACAACAACCTGCAACTGGTCGAAGCCTGCTCGCTCGACTGAGCGGAGCGCGCGGGACCGGCATCGCCGCGGCGGTGCCGGCGGGATTGCCGGGCGGCCGGCGCCGGGGCCAGGAAAAAGACAGCGCGCAAGGAAAGCGGAAAACAAAAAAGCTCGTCGAATGACGAGCTTCTTGCATTGTGCGAAACCGCGCCGTGGCGATCCCGCGTTCCGGCCATCCACCGTGCCGCCATGCTCCGCGCCGGTTATCCGGCGCGACCCATGCTGGTCGGCACGAGGCCGGAGGCGCCCGGCGTCAGCCCGGCGCCGCGGCCGCTATCAGGCAGCCATCGACTTGATGGCCGACGACAGGCGCGACTTGTGGCGTGCAGCCTTGTTCTTGTGCACGATCTTCTTGTCGGCGATGGAGTCGATGATCGCTTGCGAGTTCTTGAAGATCTCGGCGGCGGCAGCCTTGTCGCCGGCTTCGATGGCCTTGCGGACGGCCTTCACGGCGGTGCGCAGACGCGAGCGCAGGCTGGAGTTGTGAGCGTTTTGGGCGACGGCCTGGCGAGCGCGCTTGCGGGCTTGTGCGGAATTTGCCATTTAAGTAGATTTCCTGAATTCAGATGCGTGCTCCACGGACGTACTGGGACGTAACCGCAGGCACAATTAAGTGCACATCAAGCGACCCGGGATGCACTGGCACACGAATCCGGAACGCAACTATCCTTGTGAATCGGCAATTATACACACAAGAAAAAGCCACTGGCAAGCTCGCCCGCATCGGCGGACAGGTGGGTGACGTGCGGGTGACGCATGGGGCCGCGCGCGGGAAGCCACCGGGCCGGACCGTATAATACGCGCCACACCGGCGCGCCCGGCGTGGCCCCGATGCAACTTCGGCGCGCGCCCGGCGTCTCAAGCCGGTCCGCCCGACGGCTGGCAGCATGCCGCCGCAGCCTCTCCCCCTTGCCGCCGACCACCTTGAACCTGCTCAAAGCGCTCGCCACCATCAGCAGCCTGACGATGCTGTCGCGCATCACCGGCCTCATGCGCGAGATCCTGATCGCCCGCGCCTTCGGGGCCTCGGACATGACCGACGCCTTCAACGTGGCCTTCCGCATCCCCAACCTGCTGCGCCGCATCTTCGGCGAGGGCGCGTTCTCGCAGGCCTTCGTGCCGATCCTCGGCGAATACCACAGCAAGCGCGGCGAGGACGAGACGCGCGCGCTGATCGACGCCGTGGCCACGGTCATGACCTGGGTGCTGATGGGCGTGTCGCTGCTGGGCGTGGTCGGCGCGCCGCTGGTGATGCTGGTGGTGGCCACCGGCTTTCACCAGCAGGGCGGCGAGACCTACGACGCCGCGGTCTTCATGACGCGCGTGATGTTCCCCTACATCGGCCTGATCTCGCTGGTGGCGCTGGCCTCGGGCATCCTCAACACCTGGCGCCGCTTCGCCATGCCGGCCTTCACGCCGGTGCTGCTCAACCTGTGCCTGATCGCGGCCGCGCTGTTCGTCGGGCCGCGCATGGCGCAGCCGATCTACGCGCAGGCGTGGGGCGTGCTGGTCGGCGGCGTGCTGCAGCTGGCGGTGCAGATCCCCGCGCTGCGGCGGCTCGGCGTGATGCCGCGGCTGAGCTTCAACCTGCGCGCGGCCTGGTCGGACCCGGGCGTGCGCCGCGTCATGCGGCAGATGGCGCCGGCCCTGCTGGCGGTCTCGGTGGCGCAGATCAGCCTCATCATCAATACCAACATCGCCTCGCGGCTGGCCGCCGGCAGCGTGTCCTACCTGACCTATGCCGACCGCCTGATGGAGTTCCCCACCGCGCTGCTGGGCGTGGCGCTCGGGACCATCCTGCTGCCGAGCCTGTCGAAGGCCAGCGCCGAGGGCAACCGCGACGAATACTCCGGCCTGCTCGACTGGGGCCTGCGCCTGACCTTCCTGCTGGCGGTGCCGTGCGCGGTGGGGCTGTTCGTGTTCGGCACGCCGCTGACCGCGGTGCTGTTCAACTACGGCAAGTTCGACGCCCACGCGGTGGAAATGACGCGCCAGGCGCTGGTGTCGTACGGCACCGGCCTGCTCGGCCTGATCCTCATCAAGATCCTGGCGCCGGGCTTCTACGCGCGCCAGGACATCCGCACGCCGGTCAAGATCGCGCTGCTGGTGCTGGTGATCACGCAGCTGTCCAACTACGTGTTCGTGCCGCGCATGGGCCATGCCGGGCTGGCGCTGTCGATCAGCTTCGGCGCCACGGTCAATGCGCTGCTGCTGTTCCTGGGCCTGCGCCGGCGCGGTTTCTACACGCCGGCCCGGGGCTGGCTGCTGTTCCTGGCCCAGTTGCTGACCGCCGTGCTGCTGCTGGCCGGCATGCTGCTGTGGTTCGCCCGCACCTTCGACTGGGTGGGCCTGGGCGCCACGCCGCTGCTGCGCATCGCCCTGCTCGGCTCGTGCCTGGTACTTGCGGCGGTCGTCTACTTCGGTACACTGTGGCTCATGGGGCTGAGATACTCCGCGTTCAAGCGCAGAGCCGGCTAGGAAGCCCCGCCAGCCAATCCGCCGGATGCCGCGCCCAGGAGTGCGCGGCGCAGAGCCGGATGGCCATGTGCGGTGCAGGGTCAAGGCAAGCGAGGTGGTGCCACAATGAGTGCCAGAATGAGACAAGGCGGCCGCGCCAGGGCGGGCGGCCGCGCGACCGCCGCCCTGCCGTCTTCGGGAATGCCGCGATGACAACCACGAAAGTCCTGGACTACTTCGCCAGCCTCGTGGCAGACGAGCACGGCATCCCGCTGACCGAGACGGTGCTCTCGATCGCCCAGGATGCCTATCCTGACCTTGACCTGCAGTCGGAACTGGCCGCGCTCGACATGCTCGCGGTCCGGCTCAAGCGCCGCGTCGCCGAGGGCACGCCGGCCATCCAGCGCCTGCGCCTGCTCAATCATTTCTTCTACCGCGACCTGGGCTTCGGCGCCAACGCGAACGACTACTACGACCCGGACAATTCCTACCTGAACGTGGTGCTCAAGCAGCGCCGCGGCATTCCCATCTCGCTGGCGGTGCTCTACATGGAGCTGGGGCAGCAGATCGGCCTGCCGCTCAAGGGCGTGTCCTTTCCCAACCATTTCCTGGTGCGGATGTCGATCCCGGCCGGCGAGGTGGTGGTGGACCCGCTCACGGGCGAGACGCTGTCCAAGGAACAGCTGCAGGACATGCTGGACCCGCACCTGGAGCGCGAAGGCATCGCCGATCCCAACGAGGTGCCGCTGGGACTGTTCCTGCAGGTGGCCAGCCACCGCGAGATCGTGGCGCGCGTGCTGCGCAACCTCAAGTCGATCTACCTGCAGGAATCGCGCTGGCAGCGCCTGCTGGCGGTGCAGAACCGGCTGGTGATCCTGCTGCCGGGCTCGATCGAGGAAGTGCGCGACCGCGGCCTGGCCTACGCCAACCTGGAGTGCTTCCGCCCGGCGCTCGAAGACCTCGAAGCCTACGTGATGGCGCGGCCCGACGCGGCCGACACCACCCAGATCCGCGACCGCATGCCGGCGCTGCGCCTGATGAGCCGCAGCGTCAGCTGAGCTCCGGTTGAGCGCCGCGGCGCCTCAGGACGTGCGGCGCTTGCCGCCGCGCACCAGCTTCCACAGCCCACCCAGCACCAGCGGCACGATGGCCGCGCCGATGCCGGCCAGCACGATCAGGTTCAGGTACTGCTTGATGAACGGCAGGTTGCCGAAGAAGTAGCCGGCGAACACCAGGCCCAGCACCCAGGCGGCCGCGCCCAGCACGTTGAACAACTGGAACTTGGCGAAGGTCATCTGCGACACGCCCGCGACGAACGGCGCGAAGGTGCGCACGATCGGCAGGAAGCGGGCCATCACCAGCGTCTTGCCGCCGTGGCGCTCGTAGAAATTGTGCGTCTTGCGCAGTGCCGTCTGGTCGAGGAAGCGCCAGTGCCCGTCGAACACCTTGGGGCCCACCCAGCTGCCCACCAGGTAGTTGACGGTATTGCCGCCCACGGCCGCCACCAGCAGCAGCCCGACCAGCGCCCATTCGTTCATGGCGCCCGTGGCGCAGAAGGCGCCGGCGATGAAAAGCAGGGAATCGCCCGGCAGGAACGGCAGCACCACCAGGCCGGTCTCGGCAAAGACGATGGCGAAGAGGATCGCATAGACCCATCCGCCATAGTTCTGGATGACCGTGCCAAGGTATTTGTCGACGTGCAGCAGCATGTCGATGAACTGCAAAGCGATGTCCAATTGAATCCCCGTTCTAGATCTAGCCGACATCATACAAGACCGCACCGGCGCCAAAGCCACCTGCGGCGCCCTGCGGGCGAGGGGCACGCGCACGTATAATTCCGCCATGCCCGCCGAAGCCATCCGCCCTGCCCAGCCCCTGCGTCCCATCCGCCCGCTGCCCGACCAGTTGATCAGCCAGATCGCGGCCGGCGAGGTGGTCGAGCGCCCCGCCTCCGTGGTCAAGGAGCTGCTGGAGAACGCGCTGGACGCCGGCGCCACCCAGCTCAACATCCGCCTGGAGGAAGGCGGCGTGCGCCGCATCGTGATCGCCGACAACGGCTGCGGCATCCCCGCGGCCGAGCTGCCGGTCGCGCTGATGCGCCACGCCACCAGCAAGATCGCCTCGCTCGACGAGCTCGAATCCGTGCTGACGCTGGGCTTTCGCGGCGAGGCGCTGGCCTCGATCGCCTCGGTCTCCGAGCTGACGCTGACCAGCCGCACCGCCGACGACGCGCATGCCACGCTGGTCGCCGCCGACAGCGGCAAGGTGCAGCCGGCCTCCGGCGGCGTCGGCACCACCGTCGACGTGCAGCACCTGTACTTCAACACGCCGGCGCGCAGAAAGTTCCTGAAGTCCGAGCAGACCGAGTTCGGGCATTGCCTGGAGATGGTGCGGCGCGTGGCGCTGGCGCGCCCGGACGTCGCCATCACGGTCCATCACAACGGCCGCCCGATGGAGCACTGGAACGCCGGCGACGTGGCCACGCGCACGGCGCAGGTGCTCGGCGCCGATTTCGCGCGCGCCCGCCTGCCGCTCGACGAGGAAGCCGACACCCTGCACCTGTACGGTTTCGCCGGCCTGCCGACCGCCTCGCGCGGCCGCCCAGACCAGCAGTTCTTCTTCGTCAACGGCCGCTACGTGCGCGACAAGCTGCTCACCCACGCGGTGCGCAGCGCCTACCAGGACGTGCTGCACGGCGACCGCTTCCCGTCCTATGTGCTGTGCATGGACCTGCCGCCGGAAATGGTGGACGTGAACGTGCACCCGTCCAAGATCGAGGTGCGCTTCCGCGAATCGCGCGCGGTGCACCAGTTCGTCTACCACGCCGTGCAGCGCTGCCTGGCCCGCCAGGCCGGCGCGCAGGGCGACAGCCTGCACAGCACGACCGGCGATGCCGAGGCGCCCCCGCCGCCGCGCGGTGGCGGCCTCGGCGGCGGCCTCGGCGGCGCGCTGCCGGCAAGGGGCGGCGCGCCCGGCGGCGGCGGCATGAGTGCCGGCAGCGGTGCCGGCGTGCGGCCCTGGGTCGACTACACCGCCGCCGCGCGCCAGACCGAGCTCGGCGTCATGCAGCCGCGCCAGGCCTACCTCGGCATGGTGCGCGACGCGATCCAGCCCGGCGGCGGCTTCGCGCGCCCGGCCGCGCCGGCGCCCGGCGGCCATGCGGATGGCGCCGGCACGCCGCCGGCCTGGCTGGCCGATGCCCGTGCCGCCCGCGAGAACGACCCGCCCGGCCTGCTCGAAACGGCGCCGCCGCGGGAAGAATCCGCGGCCGACGACGCCCACCCGCTCGGCTTCGCCATCGCCCAGCTGCACGGCATCTACGTGCTCGCGCAGAACGCGCGCGGGCTGGTGCTGGTCGACATGCACGCCGCCCACGAACGCATCCTCTACGAGCAGATCAAGACCGCGCTCGACGCGCGCGAGCTCGCCGTGCAGCCGCTGCTGATCCCGGTCACGCTGACCGCCAGCCCGGTGGAGATCGGCGCCGCCGAGGAACACCAGGACACGCTCGCGCTGCTGGGCTTCGACATCGCGCCGGTGTCGCCCACCACGCTCGCGGTGCGCGCCATCCCGGCGCTGCTCAAGCAGGCCGACACCGAGGCGCTGGCGCGCGACGTGCTGCGCGACCTGCAGTCGTTCGGCGGCTCGCGCGTGCTGGCCGAGCGGCAGAACGAGCTGCTCGCCACGCTGGCCTGCCACAGCGCCGTGCGCGCCAACCGCAAGCTCACCGTGGAAGAGATGAACGCGCTGCTGCGCCAGATGGAGCAGACCGAGCGTGCCGACCAGTGCAACCACGGCCGGCCCACCTGGGTGCAGTTGTCGGTGGCCGAGCTGGACCGGCTGTTCCTGCGCGGCCAGTAAGCCCGCCGCGCCCGCCGTGACAGCCCCCGCCTCCGCCGGCCACGCCGCGCCCGTCGTCTGCCTGCTCGGCCCCACCGCGTCGGGCAAGACCGCCGCCGCGCTGGCGCTGGCCGCGCGCGCGCCGGTCGAGATCATCAGCCTCGACTCGGCGCTGGTCTACCGCGGGATGGACATCGGCACCGCCAAGCCGTCCGCCGCCGAACTGGCCGCGGTGCCGCACCACCTGATCGACATCATCGACCCGGCCGAGAGCTATTCGGCCGCGCAGTTCGTGGCCGACGCCGAGCGCCTGACCGGCGAGATCCGCGCGCGCGGCCGCGCGCCGCTGATCGTGGGCGGCACCATGCTCTACTACAAGGCGCTCACGCAGGGCCTGAACGACCTGCCGCAGGCCGACGCCGCGGTGCGCGCCGAACTCGACGCGCTCGCCGCCGCGCGCGGCTGGCCGGCGCTGCATGCGATGCTGGCCCAGGTCGATCCCGTCACCGCCGCGCGGCTGGCGCCCAACGACGCCCAGCGCATCCAGCGCGCGCTGGAGATCCACCGCCTCACCGGCCAGCCCATGTCGGCGCTGCTGGCGCGCCAGGCCGACGAGCGCACCTTCGCCGGCGCCGCCGACCGGCGCTACCGCGTGATCGCGCTCGAGCCGTCCGACCGCGCCGCGCTGCACGCGCGCATCGCGGCGCGCTACGACGCCATGCTGGCCGGCGGCTTCATCGAGGAAGTGGAGCGCCTGCGCGCGCGCGGCGACCTGCAGCCGACGCTGCCCTCGATCCGCTGCGTGGGCTACCGCCAGGTGTGGGAATACCTCGACGGCGAAACCGACTACGCCACCATGCGCGAGCGCGGCATCGCCGCCACGCGGCAGCTCTGCAAGCGCCAGCTGACCTGGCTGCGCAGCACGCCCGAGCGCGAGGTGGTGGACTGCCTCGCGCCCGACTACGCGGCGCAGGTGGCGCGGCTGGCAAGCATCGGGCAGGCATGACGAGGCGGCGCGCCGCCTGAATGCCGCAGCGGCATCGCAATCGGGACCGAATCGGAGCCGAAGTGATGGATACGCGATAATCGCCGCTTATCGACTGACGATCCCGCGACCCGCCATGCCCGCCTCCGCTCCCGCCTTCACCCTGCGCCCCGCCACCGCCGCCGACTGCGAAACCCTGTTCACGCTGATCTCCGCGCTGGCCGAATACGAAAAGCTGACCCATCTGGTCGAAGCCACGCCGCGCAAGCTGGAGGAAGCGCTGTTCGGCGCGCGCCCGCTGGCCGAGGCGGTGCTGGTGGAAGTGCCCGGCGCGCAAGGCCCGCAGGCGGTCGGCTTCGCCCTGTTCTTCCACAATTTCTCGACCTTCCTGTCAAGGCGCGGGCTCTACCTGGAAGACCTCTACGTGGACCCGGCCTGGCGCGGCCACGGCATGGGCAAGGCGCTGCTCCGGCACCTCGCGGCGCTGGCGGTCGAGCGCGGCTGCGGCCGTTTCGAATGGACCGTGCTGGACTGGAACACGCCGTCGATCGACTTCTACCGCGCGATGGGCGCCGACGTGCTGCCGGACTGGCGCATCTGCCGCGTGACCGGCGACGCGCTGGCGAAGATGGGGGCGGCTGGCTGAACTGGCGCAGTTGCAGAGCCACCGCCGGTTTGCGCGTTGTTTGGGCTAGCTCGCGCGGTGTGGGCGCATCTGGCGGCGTCGTTCATTGCCCTCGGTTTGCTCCCCTCTCCCGCTTGCGGGAGAGGGGCCGGGGGAGAGGGCCGGCGCCGGCGAATGCTGCCGTGCTGGACAACACCATTGGCTTCGTTCCTGGCCGCTACGCTGGACCACACCGCTGGCCCCGCTTGATGTGGCTCCTGGTCAAACCGCCCCTCTCCCCGTGAGGGGAGAGGGAGAACACCTTGCTTGGGCTAGCGCTGACGGCGTGGGCGTATCTGGCGGCTTCGGCAAGCGTACGGGAACAGCCGGAACGCTCAGACCACCACGGTCTGCGCCTGGCCTTCGGCGCGCTCGCGGATCTCGCCGATCTGCCACACGGCTTCGCCGGCGGCCTGCAGATGGGTGATGGCGCGCGCGGCGTCTTCCTTCGCCACGATCACCACCATGCCGATGCCGCAGTTGAACACGCGGTGCATCTCGTCGTCGGCCACGTTGCCCTGGGCCTGCAGCCACTGGAACAGCGGCGGCAGGGTCCAGGCGTCGCGCTGGAGCACGGCGGCCACGTTCTGCGCCAGCACGCGCGGCACGTTCTCGGTCAGGCCGCCGCCGGTGATGTGGGCCATGCCCTTGACCGGCAGGGTCTCGATCAGCGACAGCAGCGGCTTCACGTAGATGCGCGTGGGCGCCATGATGGCGTCCTGCAGGCGCTGGCCGTGGAAATCGGCGTTCAGGTCGGGCCGGGCCACCTCGATGATCTTGCGCACCAGCGAGTAGCCGTTGGAGTGCGCGCCCGACGAGGCCAGGCCCAGCACCACGTCGCCCGGCACGATGGCGCTGCCGTCGATGATGCGGCTTTTCTCGACCGCGCCGACGGCGAAGCCGGCCAGGTCGTATTCGCCGTCCGGGTACATGCTCGGCATCTCGGCGGTCTCGCCGCCGATCAGCGCGCAGCCGGCCAGCTCGCAGCCGTGGGCGATGCCCTGGATCACGGTGGCGGCGGTCTCCACGTCGAGCTTGCCGCAGGCGAAGTAGTCGAGGAAGAACAGCGGCTCGGCGCCCTGCACCAGGATGTCGTTGACGCTCATGGCCACCAGGTCCTGGCCCACGGTGTCGTGGCGGTTGAGCTGGAAGGCCAGCTTGAGCTTGGTGCCCACGCCGTCGGTGCCGGACACCAGCACCGGCTCCTGGTATTTCTTCGACAATTCGAACAGCGCGCCGAAGCCCCCGATGCCGGCCATCACGCCCTCGCGCATGGTGCGCTTGGCGAACGGCTTGATGCGGTCGACAAGCGCGTCGCCCGCATCGATATCGACGCCGGCATCGCGGTAGGAAAGGCCTGCCTGGCCGGAAGTGGGGGATGCGCTCATAGAACCTGCTCGTCCTGGGGGTATGAAGTGAGGAATGCGGCGCTCACGACGGCGATTTGCGGCCGCGAGTCCAGTAGAATCGCAATTTTAACGGATACAGGCTGCCGCCTTCCAGTTTCCGGTTCTTCGCGTCATGAAGTCTTGCCCCCATTCACTGCCGATGCACGCCACCGCTGCCGACCGCGGCCGGCGCCCCCACGTGCCGGCCGCGGTCGGCGCGGGCGCGGGGCGGCGCGTTTACCGGGCAGCAGGCCTTCACCCCAGGTAACCGAAAAGCCATGTATCCGCGCCCCAAGCAGCTTTCGCTTGAACTTGGCAGCCCGCCGCCGTCGACCTTCGAGAATTTCTTCGTGGCCGCCAACCGCGAGCCGGTGCAGCGCCTGCGCGACCTGGCCCCGGCGGTGGCGCAGGAGCGCGCGCCCGACCGCCTGATCTACCTGTGGGGCGAGACCGGCTCGGGCCGCACCCACCTGCTGCACGCGGTGTGCGAGAGCGGCTACCAGGCCGGCATCCGCTGCCGCTACCTGAGCCCGCACCACGCGCTGTCGGACTTCATCTTCGATCCGAGCTGCCAGCTCTACACGGTCGACGACGTGGAACTGCTCGACGAAGCGCGCCAGATCGCCGTGTTCTCGCTCTACAACGAAGTGCGCGCCCACGTGCGCACCGCACTGGTGGTGGCCGGCAGCGTGGCGCCGCTGGCCATGCCGGTGCGCGAGGACCTGCGCACGCGGCTGGGCTGGGGCCTGGTCTACCAGCTCGCGCCGCTGTCGGACGAAGACAAGATGACCGCGCTGGTGCAGGCCGCGCGCGAGCGCGGCCTGCAGCTTTCGCCCGAGATCCCGCACTGGCTGGTCACGCGCCACTACCGCGACATGCCCAGCCTGATGGCGCTGCTGGACGCGCTCGACACCTATTCGCTCGAGCGCAAGCGCGCCGTCACGCTGCCGCTGCTGCGGGAAATGTTCGCGGAGCTGCGCGAGTGAGCGCACGCAGCCGGCACCGCCCCCGCAGCCCCTGGCATGCCGCGTGCTTGCCTGCGTTGGGGCGCAGCGACGCCAAGAAACCGGCAACAATCACGTTAATGTAAAATCGCCGCCCATGAATCTGGCATTGTTCGACCTCGACCATACCCTGCTCCCGACCGACAGCGACCACGAATGGGGGCGCTTCCTCGTGCGCCTGGGCGTCGTCGACGAGGAAACCTACCGCCGCAAGAACGAGGAGTTCTACGGGCAGTACAAGGCAGGCACCCTGGATATACAAGCCTTCCTGCGCTTCGCGCTGGCGCCGCTGGCGGCCAATCCGCGCGACCGCCTCGAAACCTGGCGCAAGCAGTTCATGCGCGAAGTGATCGATCCGGTCATCACGCCGCAGGCGCGCGCGCTGGTCTACAAGCACCTCGACGCCGGCGACCTGTGCGCGGTGGTCACCGCCACCAACAGCTTCGTCACCGCGCCGATCACCGCCGCCTTCGGCATCAAGCACCTGATCGCCACCGAGCCGGCCACCGCCAACGGGCAGCCGGACGGCGCCTTCACCGGCGAGGTGGCGGGCCTGCCGAGCTTCCGCGAGGGCAAGATCGCCCGCGTCGAAGCCTGGCTCAAGAGCATGGGCACCCAGTGGGATGCCTTCGAAACCACCACCTTCTACAGCGATTCGGCCAACGACCTGCCGCTACTGGAAAAGGTCAGCGAACCGATCGCCGCCAACCCGGACGATCGCCTGCGTCACCACGCCGCCGCGGCCGGCTGGCGCATCATGGATCTGTTCTGACGTGATCAAGAAGCTAATCAACCGGCTGCTCGGCAAGCCGGGCCCCCAGCAGCGCCCCGTCAAACGCCGTGGCCGCGCCGGCACGCCGCACATCGTGCCGCACGACGAGCACCAGATCGACCAGTCGCTGATCTCGCGCAACGCCATCAAGGTCACCTCCACGCTGCAGCAGGCCGGCTACCAGGCCTTCATCGTGGGCGGCGCGGTGCGCGACCTGCTGCTGGGCATCAAGCCCAAGGACTTCGACGTCGCCACCAACGCCACGCCCGACCAGGTGCAGGCGCTGTTCCGCCGCTCGCGCATCATCGGCCGGCGCTTCCAGATCGTGCACGTGACCTTCTACGGCGGGCGCGAGCAGGAGATCATCGAGGTCTCCACCTTCCGCGCGCTGGTCGACGCGGTGGCCAGCGAGACCCTGCCCGAGGGGCGCCGCCTCAAGCGCGCCGAGCTCGACAGCAAGACCCACGCGATCGACGCCTCGGGCCGCGTGCTGCGCGACAACGTGTGGGGCTCGCAGGCGGAGGACGCGGAACGCCGCGACTTCACCATCAACGCGATGTACTACGACCCGGCCGAGCAGACGGTGTATGACTACCATCACGGCATGGAAGACATCCGCGCGCGCACGCTGCGCATGATCGGCGACCCGGTCACGCGCTACCGCGAGGACCCGATCCGCATGCTGCGCGTGGTGCGCTTCGCCGCCAAGACCGGCTTCGGCATCGACGAGGACACGCGCCAGCCGATCGCCGACCTGGCCTCGCTGATCCACAACGTGCCCAGCGCGCGCCTGTTCGACGAGATGCTCAAGCTGCTGATGTCCGGCCACGCCTGGGCCTCGCTGCAGGAGCTGCGCAAGGCCGGCCTGCACAAGGGCCTGCTGCCGCTGCTGGACGTGGCGATCGAGCAGCCGATGGGCCAGCGCTTCGTGCAGCTGGCGCTCGACAACACCGACCAGCGCGTGCAGGTCGGCAAGCCGGTCTCGCCGGGCTTCCTGTTCGCCGCGCTGCTGTGGCACCACGTGCTGCAGCGCTGGACCGCGCTGCGCGAGCAGGGCGAGCACGCCATCGCCGCGCTCAACACGGCGATGGACGACGTGCTCGAGCGCCAGACCGGCCAGCTCGCCATCCAGCGCCGCTTCGTCACCGACATGCGCGACATCTGGGGCATGCAGCCGCGCTTCGAGAAGCGCGTGGGCCGCATGCCGCACCGCCTGATCGAGTCGCCGCGCTTTCGCGCCGGCTTCGACTTCCTGCAGCTGCGCTGCGACTCCGGCGAGCAGCCGGCCGAGCTGGCGCGCTGGTGGCAGGACTTCCAGAACGCCGACGGCGAGCGCCGCGAGGCCCTGATCGACGCCGTGCGCCCGCCGCGCGGCGGCAAGCAGGGCGGTGGCGGCGGCAGCGGTGGCGGCAGCCCCGACGGCGGCGAACCGTCCGGCGACTGGGACGGCGGCGATGGCGGCGACGGCAGCGAGAGCGGCGGCCCGGCGCGCAAGAAGCGCCGCCGGCGCAGTCCGCGGAAATCGGATAAAGTTTCCTCCCGGAGTGATATGGACGCGAGCCAGGATGCCGGCTCGGCTGAAGACCGGAACGCCGGCAAGGTGCGCGTCCAGCCGGAGGAATCGTAATGACAGTTGCCTTTATCGGCATCGGGGCCAACCTGGGCGATGCCCGGCAGGCCCTCAAGGATGCCATCGTGTGCCTGGCCCAGCAGGTCGGCATCACGGTGCTGGCGAGATCGTCGCTTTACCGCACGGCCCCGGTCGACGCGGGCGGCGACGACTACTTCAACGCGGTGGTGAAGGTGGAAACCCCGTTCACCGCGGCCCAGCTATTGCGCATCTGCCACCACATCGAGGACCAGTTCGGCCGCGAGCGCCCGTTCCGCAACGCGCCGCGCACGCTCGACCTCGACCTGCTGCTGTTCGGCGACGAGATCCACGGCGACGAGCATCTCACGGTGCCGCATGCGCGCGTGGCCGAGCGCGCCTTCACGCTGGTGCCGCTGCTGGAGCTGGACCCCGCGCTGGTGATCCCGGGCCGCGGCCCGGCCGCCGACTTCCTGCCAGCGGTCAATACGCAGCGCATCGAGAAATTCTCGTTCTGCCAGTGCACGCGGCAGAAAACGGAAGCGCGCGACGCTTCCTGACGGCGCGGCATCCCGGGGCGCGCCGTCAGGAAACGTCGCGCTCCCCGGCCCGCCTCCCCTAGCCGACCGGACCCGCCCATGCTCGAACATCTGCGCAGGATCGTGGTGGAAGGCCCCATCGGCGCCGGCAAGACGGCGCTGGCGCAGCGCCTGGCGCAAACCCTGCGCGCCGGCGAGCTGCTCGACGGCGCCCGCGGCAATCCCTTCCTCGACCGCTATTACCGCGAGCCGGCGCGCTACGCGCTGCCGCTGCAGCTGTCGCTGCTGAACCAGCGCGCGCAGCAGTTGCAGGCGTGGCAGGCGGCGCTGCTGGCCGGCCAGCGCATGGTGGGCAATTTCCTCCATGCCCGCGACCGGCTCTACGCGGGCCTGACGCTGCCCGAGGACGAGCTGGCGCTGTACGACGCCCTCGCCGCGCGCCTGCCCGCGCAGAGCCAGCGCACGGACCTGGTGATCGTGCTGCAGGCCTCGCCCGCGCTGCTGCGCGAGCGCATCGCGCGGCGCAACGCGCCCGGCGAGTCCAGCATCGACGACACCTACCTGGAGCGCCTGTGCGGCGCCTACGGCGAGCTGTTCCACCGCTACGACGAGGCGCCGGTGATGATCGTCGATACCGCCCACTTCAACCCGGTGGACAACGACGGCGATTTCCGTACACTACTGTCGCGCATCGAAGACATGCGCGGCCGCAAGGCCTTTCTCAATCTCGCTGCGCCCTGACAGGTTCCCGCCTGCCAGCCCGACCATAACGACAGCAGCCGCTGCCGCGCACCGCGGCAAAGCGGATTGCAGGGGACAACGGCCCGCCGCATGGCCTGAAGCGGCCCGCCCGCCTCCCGTCTCTCTACCGGCCCAACGTCATGAGCTACCTCCTCGATCCCTCCCGCAAGACCGTCACCATTCCCAAGCTGCAGGCGATGCGCGCCGCCGGCGAAAAGATCGCCATGCTGACCGCCTACGACTCCAGCTTCGCCGCGCTGCTCGACTACTGCGGCGTCGAAGTGCTGCTGGTCGGCGACTCCCTCGGCAACGTCATGCAGGGCCAGCAGACCACGCTGCCCGTGACGCTGGAACAGATGGCCTACCACACCGAATGCGTGGCGCGCGGCAATCAGAGCGCGCTGCTGGTGGCGGACCTGCCGTTCGGCACCTACCCCACGCCCGAGACCGCCTTCGCCAGCGCCGCCACGCTGATGCGCGCGGGCGCGCAGATGGTCAAGCTCGAAGGCGGCGACTGGCTCGCGCCGACCGTGCAGTTCCTGGTCGAGCGCAGCGTCCCGGTGTGCGCGCACATCGGCCTGACGCCGCAGTCGGTGCATGCGCTGGGCGGCTTCAAGGTGCAGGGCAAGACCGACGAGAGCGCCGCGCAGCTCAAGCGCGACGCCCTCGCGCTGCAGGCCGCGGGCGCGCAGCTGATCGTGATGGAAGCGGTGCCGGCGGCGCTGGCGGGCGTGGTCACGGGCCTGCTGACGATTCCCACCATCGGCATCGGCGCGGGCGTGGACTGCTCGGGCCAGGTGCTGGTGCTGCAGGACATGATCAACGTCTACCCGGGCCGCAAGGCCAAGTTCGTGCGCAACTTCATGGAAGGCGCCGCGTCGATCGAGGCCGCCGTGCGCGCCTACGTGGCGGCCGTGAAGGACAGCAGCTTCCCGGCGGCGGAGCACACCTTCTCCGCCTGATCCGCCTGACCCTGCCTCAGCCGGCGGCCAGCACCGCCGGCAGCACGCCGCGCAGCGCGTTGGCCAGCGCCAGCGCCTCGCGGCGCGCCAGCATGGCGCGCGTGACCACGGCCTCGCGCGCCGGCCCGCCCAGGTAGCGCGCGCCGTCGGCCAGCACCGCCGCGCGCATCACGCCGGGCAGGACGTGCGCCGCCAGCGGCGGCGTCAGCCACTCGCCATCCACCTTGACGAACACTGAGCTGCGCCCGCCTTCGAGCAGTTCGCCGCGCGTGTTGAAGAACAGGCTGTCGAACGCGCCGGCGCGCTCGGCGGCCTGCCAGCCGGCGTCGAACACGGCGCGCGCGCTGGTCTTGTGGCGGCGCAGCGGGTCCGCGTCCGGCAGCGGCTGCGGCGCCAGCAGCGCCGCGACCGGCGCGGCGGCCAGCGGCGCCAGCGCGCC
>NZ_AQPL01000072.1:0-14790 GCF_000395345.1 Cupriavidus sp. WS
TGCTGGCCATCGACGCCATCCTGGCCGACGGCAGCCAGTGCCATTTCGGCTCGCTCGCGCATGCGGCCGAAGGCGGCCGCGTGGCGGGCATCCTGGCGGACCTGCGCCGCATCGCCACGCGCGAGCGCGGCGAGATCGCCGAGCGCATGCCCAAGGTGCTGCGCCGCGTGGCGGGCTACAACATCGACCTGTTCGATTGCCAGAACCCGCGCGCCTACACCGACGACGGCCACGCCAACCTGTCGCACATCCTGGTCGGCTCCGAGGGCACGCTGGCCTACAGCCGCCAGCTGACGCTCAAGCTGTCGCCGCTGCCGGCGCACAAGGTGCTGGGCGTGGTGAACTTCCCCACGTTCTACCAGGCGATGGACATGACCCGGCACATCGTCAAGCTCGGGCCGGTGGCGGTGGAACTGGTCGACCGCACCATGATCGACCTGTCGATGGAGAATCCCGCCTTCCGCCCCGTCATCGAGCGGGCGCTGAGCGGCGACCCGCAGGCCATCCTGCTGGTCGAGTTCGCCGGCGAGGAACACGCCGCGCTGCTGGCCCGGCTCGACGCGCTGGCCGAGCTGATGGGCGACCTGGGCTTGCCCGGCGCGGTGGTGAAGATGCCGGAAGCGGGCGCGCAGAAGGCGCTGTGGGACGTGCGCAAGGCGGGCCTGAACATCATGATGAGCATGAAGGGCGACGGCAAGCCGGTCTCCTTCATCGAGGATTGCGCGGTGCCGCTGGAACACCTGGCCGAATACACCCGCCGGCTCACCGAGGTGTTCCACAAGCACGAGACCGAAGGCACCTGGTATGCCCACGCCAGCGTGGGCACGCTGCACGTGCGGCCCATCCTGGACATGCGCCGCGACGGCGCGGTGCGCATGCGCGAGATCGCCGAGGAAGCCGCGGCGCTGGTGCGCGAGTACAAGGGCGCGTACTCCGGCGAGCACGGCGACGGCCTGTGCCGCGGCGAATGGGTGGCGTGGCAGTACGGCCCGCGCATCAACGCCGCGTTCGGCGAGATCAAGGCGCTATTCGACCCGGACAACCGCTTCAACCCGGACAAGATCGTGCGCCCGCCGCGCATGGACGCGCGCGAGAACTTCCGCTTCGCGCCCGGCTACGCGGCGCTGCCGCTCACGCCCGCGCTCGACTGGTCGGCATGGAACGTCACGCGCGACCCGCTCACCGGCGCCGAGAGCGCGCCCGGCACCGGCACCGACCGCGCCGGCGGGCTGGCGGCCGCGGTGGAGATGTGCAACAACAACGGCCATTGCCGCAAGTTCGACGCGGGCACCATGTGCCCGAGCTACCGCGTCACGCGCGACGAGCAGCACGTCACGCGCGGGCGCGCCAACACGCTGCGGCTGGCGGTCTCCGGCCAGCTCGGCGACGACGGCCTGGCCAGCGCCGAGGTCAAGGAAGCGCTGGACCTGTGCGTGTCGTGCAAGGGCTGCAAGCGCGACTGCCCGACCGGCATCGACATGGCGCGCTTCAAGATCGAAGCGCGCCAGGCGTGGTCGCGGCGGCACGGCACCAGCCTGCGCGAGCGCATGGTGGCGTACATGCCGCGCTACGCGCCGCTGGCCAGCCGGCTGGCGCCGCTGCTCGCGCTGGCCGATGGCATTCCCGGCATCTCCGGCCTGGTCAAGCGCGCGCTCGGCTTTGCGCCGCAGCGCTCGCTGCCGCGCTTGCGGACTTCGTTCCTGTCGACGGCGCGGACGACGAGCACCGGGGGCAAGGACGCGCCCGCGCGCGAAGTCCTGCTGTTCGTCGACACCTTCAACAACTACATGGAGCCGGACAACGCGCGCGCGGCGCAGCAGGTGCTGGAAGCCGCGGGCTACACCGTGCATTTCAACGTCCGCGCGGGCGAGCGTCCGCTGTGCTGCGGCCGCACCTTCCTCGCCGCCGGGCTGGTGGACGAGGCCAAGGCGGAAGCGCGGCGCCTGCTGGACACGCTCAAGCCCTACGTGGAGCGCGGCGTGCCGGTGGTCGGGCTGGAGCCGTCCTGCCTGCTGTCGCTGCGCGACGAGTTCCTCGGCTACGGTTATGGCGAGGAAGCCGCGAAGCTGGCGTCGCAAGCCTTCCTGTTCGAGGAATTCCTCGTGCGCGAGCACCGCGCGGGGCGGCTCGCGCTCGACCTCGGCGCGCTGCCGGCCAGCGAGGCGGTGGTGCACGGCCACTGCCACCAGAAAGCGTTCGATGCCTTCACGCCGGTGCAGACCGTGCTCGGCTGGATTCCCGGCCTCAAGGTGTCGCCGGTCGAATCGTCATGCTGCGGCATGGCGGGCAGCTTCGGCTACGAGGCCGAGCATTACGACGCCTCCACGGCGATGGCCGAACTCTCGCTGCTGCCCGCGGTGCGCAAGCGCGCGGCGGACGCGCTGGTGGTGGCCGACGGCACCAGTTGCCGCCACCAGATCCACGACGGCGCGCAGGCCGAGGCGCTGCACGTGGCGCGGGTGCTGGCGATGGCGCTGAGGCAGAGCTGAGGCGCGAGACGGGGGCGCGCCCCCGGGGCAAATTTGTCCCAGCGACCGGCAGACCGTTCATCCACAGGTGCAGGCGGCGGTGACGCGGTGCTCGCGCCATGCCTACCATTGCTCGCGCCTGGAGACGACAGGCTTGGGCTGCTTGGACTGTTCAGGCGCGCTGTCCGAATCCTGCCTGGCCGGTTTGCGTTTCGCGGCGGCCGGGCGTTTCGCGGAGGCGGATGCGCCGGCCTCGGGTTGCTTGCGGATGGCCGTGGGCGCTGCGTACCGGGCGGCGGCCTCCTGCACGTGCCTGGCCGCAGGGGGGGAGGACTGGTCGCCGGAAAACCAGGTATTGGTCGGGCTTTGCCGTTGGGTTGTCGCGTCTTCCGCCCCGAGCGTCATCTGGACGCCGAGCACAGACAGCACGCGCAGAAAGCGCGCGAGACTGACTACCTGCGGATTTGCCTCGAGGCGCGCATAGGTCTGCTGCGTGATGCCGAGCCGAGCCGCCAGCTCGGTCTGCGTCATGCCGGCCGCGCGGCGGAAGGCCTTGAGCGTGGGTGCCAGCTGGTCGACGGTCTGGATCGGGTAATTCACTGTGGTCTTCCGGTGCGTGCCTTGAATACAGAGTATAGGCTGTTTTTCAAAAATACAGCGTATGAAGTGTATTTCTTGAAAAGAACATTATATAAGCTGTAATCAAGAGATACAGCTTAAAGGTTGTAACGCTTGGCCGTGCCACCTGCCGGCAGGTTGGCAGGTTTCGCGCATCGTTGCATTTCCGGACCGGCTCCGAGGTCTGCCCCACCGGGTTTGACGCGCTCGCGCCGCTACCCGCATGGCGAGACCGCTGCGCGTTTCCGTCGGTGCCGGCTGAGGCTCGGCCAGGCGCGCGCCGCCCGGCGATTCTTGCGCCGCGGTCAAGTCTCTTCTGCGCGGCGGCGGGTGTTTCCCGCCGCGGCTTGCCCGGATACTCCTGCCATGTGCAAAAGCCGGGGCTTGCCCGGCATGAGGAGTTTCCCATGCAGATCTTCATCACCGGCGCCGCCGGCTTCATCGGCGGTTCGGTCGCGGCGCGGCTGCTGGCCGACGGCCACACCGTGCGCGGTCTCGTGCGCAACCCGGCCCAGGCCGACGCGCTGGCCCGCCTCGGCATCGTGCCGGTGGCCGGCACGCTCGACGACGCGGCCCTGCTGACGCGCGAGGCCGCGCAGGCCGACGCCGTCATCAACACCGCCAGCAGCGACCACCGCGGCGCCGTGGAGGCGCTGCTGGCCGGCCTGCGCGGCAGCGGCAAGCCCTTCCTGCACACCAGCGGCTCCAGCGTGATCGGCGACGACGTGGGCGGCGACGTGCTGTCCGCGCGCATCTTCGACGAAGACACGCCGCTGGTGGTGGAAGCGGACAAGCAGGCGCGCCACGCCATCGACGAGATGGTGCTGGCCGCGGCCGCCGACGGCGTGCGCGGCATCGTGCTGTGCAACAGCATGATCTACGGCGCTGGCGCCGGGCTGCACGCCGACAGCGTGCAGATCCCGCCGCTGGTGGCGCAGGCCCGCGAGAGCGGGGTGGTGCGCATCGTCGGCAGCGGCGTGAACCGCTGGTCCAACGTGCACATCGCCGACGTGGTGGCGCTCTACGCGCTGGCGCTGGAGCACGCGCCGGCCGGCGCCTTCTACTTCGTCGAGAACGGCGAGGCGTCCTACGCCGAGATCGGCGCCGCCATCGCGCGCCGCCTCGGGCTCGGCCCGGCGCAGTCCTGGACCGTGGCGCAGGCCGCGCCGGTGTGGGGCGAGGGCGCCGCGCGCTATTCCTTCGGCTCCAACAGCCGCGTGCGCGCCCGCCGCGCGCGCACCGAGCTCGGCTGGCGGCCCGCGCACGACTCCGTCACCGGCTGGATCGAACACGACATGCCGGTGGACTGAGCCAGCGCACTTGCCCGCCACCCCCCGATCTCCGGCCGGGCCGCCGTCAGCCCCGGCCGCCACTTACCTGACAAAGGAACGAACATGAGCATTCCCGCACTCGGCCTCGGCACTTTCCGCCTGCAAGGCCAGGCCGCCATCGACTCCGTGCGCAACGGCCTCGAGGTTGGCTACCGCGCCATCGACACCGCGCAGATCTACGGCAACGAAGCCGAAGTCGGCACGGCCATCGCCGCCAGCGGCGTGGCCCGCGCCGACCTGTTCCTCACCACCAAGATCTGGATCGAGAACCTCTCGCGCGGCAAGCTGGTGCCCAGCCTCAAGGACAGCCTCGCCAAGCTGCGCACCGACCACGTCGACCTGACCCTGATCCACTGGCCCTCGCCCGGCGGCGCGGTGCCGGTGGCCGAGTTCATGGGCGCGCTGGCCGAGGCCCGCGAGCAGGGCCTCACGCGGCAGATCGGCGTGTCCAACTTCACCATCGCGCTGATGCGCGAGGCCATCGACGCCGTTGGCGCCGGCGCGATCGCCACCAACCAGATCGAGCTGCATCCGTTCCTGCAGAACCGCAAGGTGGCCGAGTTCGCCCGCAGCCAGGGCATCCACGTCACGTCCTACATGACGCTCGGCTACGGCAGCGTGCTGCAGGACCCGGTGATCGGGCAGATCGCCGCGCGCCTGTCCGCCACGCCCGCACAGGTGGTGCTGGCCTGGGCCATGCAGCTCGGTTATGCGGTGATTCCGTCGTCCACCAGGCGCGCCAACCTCGAAAGCAACCTCGGCGCGCTGGCCGTGCGGCTGAACGATGCGGACATGGCCGCCATCGCCGCGCTGGATCGCGGCGGGCGCTTGACCAGTCCGGAGGGGCTGGCGCCGGTCTGGGATTGAGGGGAGCAACCCGTTGGCAAGTCGGGGGGTGCATGCAGCCTGAAGCCCGGTCGGATGACCGGGTTTTTTTCATGGTTGCGAGAAAGTGTAGTAATCCGTTTGTTTAAGTCCGTTCCTATAGACGCCATGTCTGTGATTCCGATAATGAGGTCTTCACGTCATGGATCGGGAGGAGCTTCGCATGATGAAAGGAATTGCGCGCAAGGGGGATGAGACAACGCATGGAGGAAAAGTACTGGAAGGAATACCGGATTTCCTTATCGATGGAATTCCTGCTGCGGGTGTCGGGCATATGGTGTGGTGCCCAAGGTGCAAGGGCGTGTTTCCCATTGTCGAGGGCGATTCCAGTTTCACCGCATATGGATTCTCTATCGCACTGCATGGGATGCGTACCGCCTGCGGGGCGACGCTGATTTCATCCGTCGGTGGATTTGCTGACGTTGAGCATCCACGTGGCGGTGCCGGATTCGCAAGTGCGTATGGATCACCGAATTACGCCTCGGCATCAGTTGCGGCAGACAGCTTCGATGACCACTATATCTTGCTGGACAGTGACAGCGGCACGCCGTTACAGAACACCGAGTACGCGATAGTTCGCGATGGCGGGGCGGCGGAGTTCGGCATTACCGATGGGCAGGGGCGAACGCATCTACTAACGTCGCAGGCGCAAGCGGAGGACGTGACGATTTATGTGGAGGGTTGAGATATGACTGACAGACTTGTTTCTCCTTCTACGGGTAAGACTCTTATACCTCTGGCGAAGCGAACAACGACGCCGACGCCGGCTGATGCTCCAAAGCCGGTACATGTCGCGCGAGAGTTCATCGAGGTTGTCGTGTTTGATGGTCGTCTGGCCAGCCGGGGTTCGCAGTTCGGGCATGCGGCTGTGGAAATTGACGGAACGGTGTACAGCCGCGCCCCGTCGACCTACTTCAAGGGGTCATACACCAAGTACCTCAGAAGCAACACGGCGCTCGTCGTCGAGGGTGCGGAGGGCTCGCGCCCAGGAATGTTCCGGGATGCTGTCGGCCTGAAAATGTGGGTCTCGCCGCGAGAAAAGAAGCTGATTCGCGATGAACTCGAACGTCGTGTGGCAGCCGATTCGAAGTACAGTCTATTTGGAAACTCGTGCAGTAGTAACGTCGCTGACGTTCTGGAGTTGGCGGGGATCATGGCGCATGATCCCCGCGGCTTTCAAGCGCCGGTTACGCCGGCCGAGCTGCTGGCTGTATTGGAAAAGTCAAACCGCCTAGTTCAACGGCGGTTCTATGGGAAGGGCTATGAAGGTGGAGCGTCGGGAAACTGGTAGGCGGAAGCGATGGGTCGTCTTCTGTCTTGTTGTCGCTCTGGCCGGTGCGCTGTATTTGCTGTCAAACGGGTATCGGATTTTCCTCGGTGACAGTCAAGCGACGAAACGTGTCGTGCTGTACCGCGACTGGGAAGGCATGCTGGACCCGCGAGGCGAAGTGGTGGGCGAGGTGGCGCTTGGTGACAGATGTCGGCTCGTCCAGGTCGGCACGAAAACCATAGCGAATTTCCGTGTCAAATGCGGAAACCTTGATGGGTGGACGGCGGATGGGAATGCCTTCGATCCGCCGCTGAGGCTTGAACCTTGGTGAGGGCTGATCGCTGGCACTTCGTCTCACCATCTTCGTGCGCATGTATTCCGGTATCCACTCCATCCCGTCGTCGTCCATATGTTCCTATTCTTGGGGTGCAGGTCGGATAGGCAGCGTGACGTTTGCCAGCGGACTGAAGCCCGGCCGGATGACCGGGTTTCTTGTTGCCGCGAAAAGCCCTGACTGCCGGATGGCCGGCCGAACCGCGTCCGATCCGCCGCCGACGTCCGGTACGTGACGATGGCCGGGGGCTCAGAAGTCCGTCACCACCGTCTTCGTATTGGTGTACTCCAGCAGTCCTTCCATGCCATTCTCCCTGCCGAAGGCCGATTGCTTGTAGCCGCCGAAGACATAGTCTGGCGACAGCACATGGATCGTGTTGATCCAGACGGTGCCCGCTTCCAGGCGCGTCGCAATCTTGCTCGCCGTCGCGGGGTCGGCGCACCAGACCGATGCGCCCAGCCCGTAGTCGGAGTCGTTGGCGCGCCGCACGACTTCGTCGATGCTGGCAAACCGGAGGATGGGCAGCACCGGGCCGAACGCTTCTTCGACGACGACGCGGGCATCGTCGGCCGGGTTGCCGATGATCGTCACCGGCACGAAATAGCCCGGCCCTGCGGGGATGTCTCCGCCGAGCAGGAAGGTGTCGCCGCGCGCCTTCGACGATGCGATCAGTTCGACCAGGCGATCGTATTGCCGCCGGTTCTGCACCGGGCCGAGCTGTACGCCGGGGTCCAGGCCGTTGCCGGCTCTCACGGTCCTGGCGAAGGCGACGAAGGCGGCGATGAAGCGGTCGTAGATGCGCTCGTGCACGTACAGCCGCTTGATGGCCAGGCAGAACTGCGCGTTGTTCGCGAACGCGCCCCAGAACAGTTTCGGCACCACGGCATCGATGTCGACGTCGTCCATGACGATGGCCGCATCGTTGCCGCCCATCTCCAGCGTCACGCGCTTCATGGTATCGGCAGCGGCGCGCAGGATGGCCTTGCCCGTCTGCGTGGAGCCGGTGAATGCGATCTTGTCGATGCCGGCGTGCGCGGTCATCCAGGGGCCGAGCTCGTCGCCGCCGCTGACCACGTTGAGAACGCCGGGCGGCAATATGCCGCGGGCCAGCTCTCCGAACTTCAGCATGGTCAGCGGCGTGAACGGCGATGGCTTCAGGACCATCGTGTTGCCGGTGAGCAGCGCCGGCGCGATCTTCCAGACCGCCAGCGTCATCGGGAAATTCCACGGCGCGATGGCGCCGACCACGCCGAGCGGCTCGCGGCGGACTTCGACGCGCCGCTGCGCGGTGTCGAGCAGCACCTCGGCTGCGGGCGACATGCGCGCGACAGCCTCCAGCCACGCCTGGACGCTGCGCACCTCGTAGCAGGACCCGCGCGCGGCATGGAGCGGCTTGCCTTGCTCCAGCGTGAGCAGGCGGGCGAAGTCGTCTTCGCGGGCCTTGACCCTGGCCGCCAGTTGCCTGAGCAGGCATTGGCGCTCTTGCAGGGAAACCGCGCTCCAGTCCGCGCAGGCGCCGCGTGCCGCGGCGACCGCGCAGTCGAGATGTGCCCGCGTGGCGCGCGGCGCATCGCCGACGCGCTGCCAGGTCGCCGGGTCGATGACGGGCAGGGTATCGGCGGCCAGGACCGGCGCGCCGCCGATGGTCATGCTGAAGTGCGCGAACAGGTTCATGGGTGGTTGCCCGGCTCCAGCGAGCGGCCGGGGCCGTCCGCGAGGATGGCGCCACGCCCGCGCGGCGCGGCCAGCGTGGCGAAGATGGTCGCGCCGCCGGCCAGCAGCACCGCCGCCACGGCGTACAACCCGCCGCTGAAGCTGCCGGTGGTGGTCCGCAGCGTGCCGATCACGATCGGGCTGATGAAGCCGCCGATCAGCCCTACCGAGCTGATGAGCGCGATGCCGGACGCGGCCTTCGCTTCGTCGAGATGATGGGTGGCGGCTGCCCAGAAGGTGGGGAAGCCGGCAAAGATGCCGACCGACGCGACCGACATGGCCGCGACCGCCAGCGCCAGGCTGTCCGTGTTCCAGCCCAGCACCGCGATGCCGGCGCCGCCGGCGAGGACCGACAGCGTGCAATGCCAGCGCCGCTCGCCGGTGCGGTCCGAGCGGCGGCCGATCCAGACCATGCCGATGCCGCCGAGCGCATAGGGGATGGCCGTGAGCAGGCCGAGCTGCTGCGGCGTGCCGGCGGGGAACACGGTCTTGAGCAAGGCCGGAATCCAGCTCGCGGTAGTGACCACGCCGCAGACCAGCGCGAAGTAGACGAACAGCAGCGGATAGAGCTTTGCGTCCTTGAGCAGCGCGGCCAGTGTCTCGTTGAAGCCGGACCTGCTTCCGGCCCGCCCGGTCTCCACCGCCCGCCTGACGATGCGCTTCTCCTCGGCCGTCAGCCATTTGGCATCGTCGGGCCGGTCCACCAGGAACAGCATCACGACCACCGCCATGACGATGGACGGCAGGCCTTCGATGAGGAACATCCACTGCCAGGACTTCCATCCGTTGAGCCCCGCCATGTTCTGCATGATCCAGCCCGACAGCGGCCCGCCGATGAAGCCCGCGAACGCGATCGGCGTCATGAACAGCGCGACGATCCTGGCGCGGCGCCCGGCGGGATACCAGTAGGTCAGGTAGAGAATCACGCCCGGAAAGAAGCCGGCTTCCGCCACGCCCAGCAGGAACCGCATGACGTAGAACTGCATCGGCGTCTGCACGAACATCATGCACGAGGAGATCGTGCCCCACAGCAGCGCGATGCGGGCCAGCGTCTTCCTGGCGCCGATGCGCTCGAGCACATAGTTGCTTGGCACCTCGAACAGCAGGTAGCCGATGAACAGGATGCCGCTGCCGAAGCCGTACACGGCGGCGGAAAAACCGAGGTCCTCGCTCATGGCGGTCTGCGCGAAGCCGATGTTGATGCGGTCGAGATACGCCGTGAGATAGCACAGCAGCAGGATGGGAAGCAGCCTGGCGGTGATTTTCCGGTAGGTGGCGTCCTCGGCCGAGCGCTGCTGCGTCTGTTCGGGGGCAGTCATATCCATTGAACCCGTCTCCTTGTGTGGTTGGACGCGGCGGTGCGGTGGCCGCCGCGGTTGGATGCCGGCCAGGCCGGATGCCTGGCCTAGGGGCGCAGTACGATCCGTCCGACGACGTTCCCGGCTTCCAGGTCGTCGAGCGCGTCGTTGGCTTCGTGAAGGTGCCGGCAGGTGGTTGGCATCGGCGCCATCTCCATGCTGCGCACCAGCGCGACGAGGTCGCGCAGCTCCTGCAAGGTGCCGACATAACAGCCTTCGAGGGAAAGCGCGCGCAGCGGCAGCAGTGGCAAGGACAGGGTCAGTTCGCCGCCGGCCAGGCCTGCCAGCAGCAGCTTGCCGCCCCTGGCCAGCAGGTCGAGGGCAAGCGCGGTGCTCCGGGCCGAGCCGACCAGGTCGACGACGGCCAGGATCGGCCCGCCGGCGGCTGCGCGGATGCGCTCGGCCACGCCGGCCTGCGCCGGGTCGAAGCAGGCGCGCGCGCCGGCCAGCGCGGCGGCCTGGCGCCGGTCCGCGTTGATGTCGACGGCGATGGTGCCCGCGCCGCCCATTGCCCGGGCCAGGCGCACGCACATCAGGCCGAGGCCGCCGGCGCCGATCACGACCAGCGAGGTCGCGCCCAGCGTTTGCGCGTCGAGCTTCCGCAGCGCGCTGTAGGTCGTCAGCCCGGAACACGCGAGCGGCGCGGCCGACTCGGGGGTCAGCCCGGCGATGTCGACGAGGAAGCGCGAGGCGGGCACGATCACATGGTCGCTGTAGCCGCCGGGGCGGAAGACGCCCAGCGAACGCGGCTGGGCGCACATGTTGTCGCGGCCGTCCTGGCACGGTGCGCAGGTCCCGCAGCCGATCCACGGATAGACCAGATATGGCTTGCCGAGCATGGCCGGGTCCACGTGCTCCCCCGCCGCCACGGCTTCGCCCACGATTTCGTGGCCGGGCGTGAGCGGCAGGCGGATGCCGCGATCCGCCATGCGCAGGGCCTTGCCGCCGCCGAGGTCGTATGCGCCCGAACGGGTATGGACGTCGGTATGGCATACGCCCGCCGCCGAGATCCTGAGCAGGATCTCGTCGCCGGTGGGGACCGGAGTGGGCCGTTCATGGCGGACGAGCGCCTCGCCAAAGGTAACGATGTCGTAGCTGATCATGTCGCGGGCAGCATGAGGCCGCCGGTGGCTCGCGTGCAGCGCGCCGCCGGGGGCGGGTGGATTCGACGGGTTTGTGGCCGGCCGGGGCATGCGGCGCGGCAGGGGGCCGGGTCGGCGGTGTCTGGCGAAAGTGGTCGCCTTATGCGTGCCGGTTGACTAACAAGTTATACCCAAGGTTTTCTATGGTCAATGATATTCACCGTAGGGAAATACCATGAATTTGTTGTTCACCGATTAAATGAATTGCCGACTAATTTTTCATGATTTTTCAAAGGCTTTGTTTGCTGTAAATAATAGGAATTTGTTTGTGTAGAGTGACCGGCTATCGGGCCATTCGAGCCTTGACCGGAGAACGCAATGGAAGCAGGCAAAGACGTTGGCGCGGTAATACAGGCGGCATCGATCCTGCGGGTGTTGTCGGATACGCGGCAGCCGCTGGGCGTGACCGCCATCGCGCGCATCGCCGCGCTGAATCCGTCGACCGCGCTGAATATCCTGAGGACCCTGGTGAAAGAGCGGCTGGTTGCCTTCGAGCCGGCCACCAAGACCTATGGCCTCGATCTCGGCCTGCTGGAACTGGCGCGGGTCATGCTGGGGAAGACGGAGGTGGAATTGTTGCGCCCGGGACTGCAGCGCATCGCGAACCAGTTCGAGGCCACCGTCAGCGTATGGCGGGTGGTGGATTCGCAGCGCGCTCCACCGCGGGATTCAAGGCGAGATTCGCCGCGCTTCCTGCTGCTCGATCGATTGAAGCCGGAGCTCGGCGTGCATATCGAGTTCCGCAGCGCGATGCGGATTCCGCTGTACGCCGGCGCGATCGGGCGCGCGGCCGCGGCTGCCGGCCAGGTGTCCCCCGAACGGTTGCGGGAAGCCTTCGCGGGCATCCGCTGGAATACGCCGATGCCATTCGAGCGCTATCTCGCGGAGATCGACGAAGCGCGGCAGCGTGGTTACGCGGTGGATGCCGGCGTGCTGATCAAGAGCGTGGTCTCGGTCGCCGCGGCGATAGCGGATGCGCACGGCCGGCCCGCGCTGGCGGTCAGTACCCACACGTTCAGCGGGCAGCTTGCCGACGACGCCTTGCACGAACTCGGGCGCTGCATCGGCGCGGCTTGCGCGCAGGCGCAGGCTGCGCTGTTCGGTCAGGCGGGGGCGCGGACCGGGTGACGAGCGGTCCGCGCGCCGCGGCTACGCCACCACGCGCATCTCATGGGTCACGGTCTCCGCGATGCATGCTGGAGCCTGAGCCGCCACCGCCTCCACATGAAAATGCGGCAGCACATGCGCCGCGATTTCCTCCATCGCTTCGCCGACCGGCCGCTGGCTGCGGCGGAAGTGCAGGGCGATGTGCGCGGCGCCGGCCGCGCGCATGGCGCGCAGTTCTTCGATCAGCCCGTTGCGGCCGACCGCCGCGCCAAAGCGGTGGCGGCGGATCGGCGCGTCGGGGTCGGCCAGCAGGTCGAGGTGGATGAAGCTGATGTAGGGCTTGGCGCCGGCGGCGCCGCGCCACATGGCGCTGCGGCGCGCGTGGTCCTCGGGCGTGCCGGGGTAGGCCAGCCAGCCGTCCATGTGCTCGCCGGCCCAGGCGGGCGCTTGCTGGGCCAGCCCGGCCACCAGCAGCGGCAGCGGCTGCTCCGGGCGCGGCAGCATGCGCACGCCTTCGGGCAGGCGCGACGCGCCGGCGTCGCGCAGCAGCGCCACGTGCTCGCGGAAGGTTTCGCCGCGGCGCGCGAAGTCGCGGCCGAAGACCGGGTATTCGACCGGGCGGTCGCCGCTGGCCACGCCGAGCAGCAGCCTGCCGTTGCTGAGCCGGTTCACCGTGGCGGCGGACTTGAGCGTCAGCAGCGGCTCGCGCAGCGGCAGCACCACGGCGGCGGTGCCGAGCAGGATGCGCCCGGTCACGCCGGCGAGGTAGCCGAGGTAGCTGAAGGTCTCGAACACCTGCGCGGCGTCGCCGAACTGCGGGTCGTAGAGCGGCACGTCGCGCACCCACAGCGCGCGGAAGCCGAGCCGGTCGGCCAGCCGGGCCAGTTCGCCGTGGCGAGCCATGTCGGGCTCGCCGGGCAGGCGGCCGGATGCGCGCCGGGCGGCTTCGCCGGCGGGCGACCAGTCGTTGTCCAGCGGCAGTTCCACGCCGACGCTGAAGCCGCCGGCGGTCAGTTTGTCCAGTGCGCCGGGCATGGCGGTCTCCTTGGCGGCGGGATCAGGCGGCATCGGCCTGCGCGCCGGTGTTGCCGGCGTGCCGCGGATAGTCCGTGTAGCCGGCCTCGGCGCCGCCGAAGTATCTGGCGCGGTCGCCGGTGTTGAGCGGCAGGTCGTGGCGCAGGCGATACGGCAGGTCCGGGTTGGCGATGAACGGGCGGCCGAAGCCGATCAGGTCGGCCCAGCCCCGGGCGAGCGCTTCCTCGGCGCGCGGCTTGGTGTAGTTGCCGGAGTAGATCAGCGTGCCGGGGTAGACCGCGCGCAGCGCTTCCTTGAAGGCGGCGGGCATCACGGGCGCGTCTTCCCAGTCGGCCTCGGCGATGTGGATGTAGCCCACGCCGATCTGGCCGAGCGCGTGCGCGGCGGCGAGGTAGGTGGCTTCGGGCGTGTCGTCGACCGCGCCCTGCAGCGTGGTCAGCGGCGCCAGGCGCACGCCGATGCGGTCCTTGCCGACCACGTCGGTCACGGCCTGCGCCACTTCCTTGAGGAAGCGCAGGCGGTTGGCCAGCGAGCCGCCGTAGGCGTCGGTGCGGGCGTTGGCCTGCGAGTCGATGAACTGGTTGATGAGGTAGCCGTTGGCGCCGTGCAGCTCCACGCCGTCGAAGCCGGCTTCCAGCGCATTGCGCGCGGCGCGGGCGTAGTCGGCCACGATGCCGGGGATCTCGTCGATCGACAGCGCGCGCGGCGCGGAGTGCTGGACCATCTCGCCCACGCCGCCCTGCGGGCCCTGGCCGCTGGCGTCGACGAACACCTTCACGCCCTCGGCGACCAGCGCCGACGACGATACCGGCGCGGCGTTGCCCGGCTGCAGCGAGGTGTGCGAGACGCGGCCCACGTGCCACAGCTGCGCGAAGATCCGGCCGCCGGCGGCGTGCACCGCGTCGGTGATCTTGCGCCAGCCGCGCACCTGCTCCCCGGTGTAGATGCCGGGCGTCCAGGCGTAGCCCTGCCCCTGCCGGCTGATCTGCGTGCCTTCGGAGATGATCAGGCCGGCGCTGGCGCGCTGGGCGTAGTACTCGGCCATCAGGTCGGTGGCGATGTCGCCGGCGGCGGCGCGCGAACGGGTCATCGGGGGCATCACGATGCGGTTCTGCGTGGTGATGTCGCCAAGGGTGTAGGGGGTGAACAGCATGGTTGCCTCGCTTCGGATGGGTGGATGAAGCGATTGTCGGGGCGGCCGGCTCCGGCAAAAACCCCGTGGCAGGCAAATGATTCTTGCCGCGCGATCAAGGAAGGCGCGCCCGCGCGGGTGCGGCGGCAGGCACAGAGGCCGCCCGCGCGTCATGCTTAATTTGCATGAGCCGCCGCCGCGGCTTGTGGAAGAATGCCGCATTCCCTTCCACCGCTGCCCCGAGACCCCTGCCAACCATGAACGAAGACATCGTCTACCTCAACGGCGAACTCACGCCCCTGTCCGAAGCCCGCGTCCCCGTGCTGGACCGCGGCTTCATCTTCGGCGACGGCGTGTACGAAGTCGTGCCCATCTACGGCGGCCGGCCGTTCCGCCT